>JAPVWS010000226.1 GCA_027493295.1 Candidatus Versatilivorator vitaminiformans
CGCCTTGATAACCCTGTTCAAGGCGGCCGCCCGCGGCCTGCCCGGTACCGTGCAGCCGCATGCAGCCGACCCTTTCGCATGCTGAACGGTGAGGATCGAGGGGATCCCGAGATGGACCCGGTGATGGAGGAAATCGCCTGGCCCGCATGTCTCGCCAGAAGTAGGGGACATCGGTTCTCGGAATCTGGTAAAATGCTCTTTTCTAAGGAGTTAACCAGATCTGTCAAGGAGAACCGATGCCAACACAGTGTGCCGCCAAACTCCTGGAGTTTGAACCTCACCAACGCCGCCGCGTGGTGGCTGCTTTCGACGGTGGTCCCATCACTTCCGATGCCGGCCTGCTGCTGTTGCGCCGGGTGGATCGGCACCTGGCTCTCTCTGACCAGGTAGCGGACTGCTTCACCGATCACCGCGACCCCAAGCGGATCCAATACAGCCTGCGCAAGCTTATCGCCCAGCGCATCGTCGGCGTCGCCCAGGGCTACGAGGACCTCATCGACCACGACCAGCTCCGTCACGACCCCTTGATGGCCTTGGTCTCAGAAGAAGGCCGCCGTCCCGACTCGCCTTCCCTGGCAGGCAAGAGCACTCTCAACCGGCTCGAACACGCTCCCACCCAAGGCCCCGGCCGCCACCACAAGATCGACCACGACCCCGAGGCCCTCCAGGCCCGGTGGCAGAGGTGTCGCTGCTTTCGGGGAAAAATGCCGCCTGAGGGTCCTCCGACAGGCTCAAATGCCTGCGCTGAGGGCCTTTGCCAACCGATCCAGCCACCCACGTTGTTAAACTCGGCCTCAGAAGCCTCCAGGGCCCCTTTCATTGCTCTATTGCGAACTCTGGTGAGAATTGCGGCCTAAACCACAACACTGACGGGGGGTAACATTTTCCAATTGATATTCCCCGGGCGCCCGCCCGGGGGGATGCGACCAGTCACAATCGTGCCGTGAACCCATGCCGGCCTCGCGGTTGTGGGTGCTCTCCGTTCTGTAATAATATCCAGCCTGGAATGAGTTGCGCCGTCAGGGCGTCCGCCTTCACGGCCGCTGTCCATTGAACCGTCTCTCCGATCCCACTCCTGGGGACTTCCGCGGGTTCAAGGGTCCGGTCTCCACGGAAGGACAAGTCGATGTGGAAGAAAGAGGAGCACGAGATTCCGCGTTCTGAATTCGAGGACCGGATCGAGAGGGTACGCCGGTTTGCCGCAGACCGCGACCTGGCCGGAGTGGTGGTCTATTCTGCGCCCAAGATTCACCAGTGGAATCAGACGGGCCACGTGGGCTATCTCACCAACTGGTCCAACCTGGACCGCATCACCGACGCCATGGTGCTGGTCCCCAGCCAGGGCAAGGCGGCACTGCTGGTGGCCGGCGTGGAGTACATGCTGGACCAGATCGAGGAGGTGTCCTGGATCGGCGAGGTGCGCCTGGTGAGTTCTCCCGACCCTCGGGCGATCTCCCGCGCCTTCGACTCCAGCGTGGGTGGAGAAGCCGCCACCCGGGGGGCCCGCAGCTTTGGAGCCGAAATCGCCCATCTCTTGAAGGCCGAAGGCCTCGATGGGTATCCGGTCGCCGTTTCGGGAATCGAGGCCATGCCGGTCACCCTCTATCGCGATCTGGAGCGGAACCTTCCGGCGGGAATCGCGGAGGCGCCCGACGCGGTGGCTGAGCTCCGGCAGTTCAAGACCCCGGAGGAAGCCGCATTGTTGCGGCGAACTGCTGAAATCTCCGATTCGAGCTACCGCCGAATGGCGGAAGTCCTCACGCCGGGAATGTGGGGGTATGAGCTCACCGCCGAGATGGACGCCGCGGCCCGGCAGCGGGGCGCCGATTTCGTCTACCACTGCATGCATACGGCTCCCGGGACCGATCTGAAGGCGGGCAAGCTGTCGGTCAAATGCCACGACTGGCCCCTGAACCGCGGCGACTACATCAACGTCAACGCCTATGTGGTCTACAAGGGTTACTGGATTCAGAGCGACCGGGCGGGAACCATCGGACCGGTTCTGGACAAAGCGGCCGCCGGGATGGTGGAAGCCAACCTGCAGGTGCAGGACGAGGTGCTCGGGATCATCCGTCCCGGACTCCCCATCGGTGAGTTGATCGAAATCGGCAACCGGGCCGCGGCAAGGTTCGGGTATGAGATTCAAGGCGGCAGGATCGGGCATGGCCAGGGACTGGACTACTCCGAACGACCCTTTCTGCTGGCCGGAAGCCCCGAAGTGCTCCAACCGGGCCATGTGTTCGTTCTCCACGTCTGCCTGGGAGAACCCGGTGGGACACTCCTGATCAATCCTATCGCCGATCTCTGCTACCTGACCGCCGGCGGAGTCGAGGTCCTCAACAAGTTCCCGCGAGGGTTGTTTCACCTGTGAGTGTTGGAACCGAACCGGATTTCCAACCAGAGTCAACGCCCGCAAGGAGGTGCTCATGCAGGTCACGCGCTTGAATCCCCCGTCGCTGCCGAAGCCCCCGGCCGCCTACTCACAAGTGGTGCGCAAGGGGTCTCTGGTGACCACGGCAGGGATGATTGCCCTGGATGCCGAGGGCAGGGTCGTGGGTGAAGGAGATATCGCAGCCCAGACGCGGCAGGTCATGGTAAACATCGAAACCGCCCTGGGGGCCGTGGGAGCTTCCCTGAAAGATGTCGTCAAGACCACCATCTTCTTGAGCGACATGGCCCACTACCAGGGCATGAACGCTGTCTTCAACCAGTACTTCCAGGAAGACCCGCCGGCCCGGTCCACCGTCCAGGCCGGGCTGGCCCTTCCCTCGCTGATGGTGGAGATCGAGGCCATGGCCCTGGTCGATGACGAGTAGTTGGACTGCTGCGTGAGATAAGTTCGGGCCGGCAAAAACCCCGCCCTGTATGAAGCAGCCCGGGAAATTTCGCGGACCGCGTCGGGCTGACTGTGCAGGCGTTCACGCAGATACCGGCAGTCACGGGAAAGGATCGCGATGAATTTTCGCAGCGACAACGAATCGCCGGCGGCTCCCGAAATCCTGGCGGCTCTCCATTCGGCCAACTCGGGTCACGCCTATGCCTACGGAGAGGATGGGATTACTTCAGGCATGAAAGACCGCTTTCGGGAGACGTTCGAGACCGATTTGGAAGTCTTGCCGGTGGCGACGGGTACGGCGGCCAACTCCTTGTCCATCGCCCAACTGGCCCCTGCTTACGGTTCCGTCTTCTGCCACCGCGAGGCCCATCTCCATGCCGACGAGTGCGGAGGGCCCGAGTTCTACAGCGGGGGCGCCAAGGTGGTTCCGCTGTCGGGGGAACTGGCCAAGATCTACCCGCGAACTCTCCGAGCCGCCGTGGCCCGGACCGAGGAGATGGGGGTCCATGAGAGTCAGCCCAGCGCCGTCAGCATCAGCCAGGCGACCGAGTTGGGAACCGTCTACAAGCCGGATGAGATCCGCGAGATTTCCCGGATCGCTCGCGGCTGGGGGATGGGGCTGCACATGGACGGCGCCCGCCTTGCCAACGCCGTGCAACGGCTGGGTTGCACACCAGCAGAGCTGACCTGGAAGGCCGGAGTCGACATCCTCTCCTTCGGGGCCACCAAGAACGGAGCCATGGCCGCCGAGGCGGTGGTGGTCTTCAACCGAGACCGGGCCCTGGGCCTGGCTCGCCGCCACAAGCGCGCCGGACATCTCTTCAGCAAGATGCGCTTCATGTCGGTTCAACTGGAAGCCTACCTCAAGGAAGGCCTGTGGCTGCAATTGGCGCAGCAG
>JAPVWS010000227.1 GCA_027493295.1 Candidatus Versatilivorator vitaminiformans
CCGGCCAGGAGGCCGTTAAGCCATGAACCAGATCGAGAAGATCAGAGACCAGTGGAAGCGGGGAGAGCTCTCCCTGGGCACGGCGGTCGCCCTGACCGATGCAGCCGTGAGCGAGCTATTCGGGGAGGCGGGCTACGACTTCGTGTGGATCGATTGCGAGCACTCGGCCCTCAGCCTCTCCCAGGCGCTGGGCCACATCCGGGCGGCGCGAGGCGCGGGGGCTGCAGCTTTCGTGAGGGTGCCCTCCAACGATCCGGTGGTGATGAAGCCCTACCTGGAGCTGCATCCCGCCGCCGTCATCGTTCCCCGAATCGAAAGCCTCCAGGATGCCGAACGGGCCGTGGCCGGCTTTCACTACCCGCCTCGGGGCTCGCGCGGCTTCGGTCCGGCCCGAGGGGTGCGGTTCGGGGAGGTGGCGCCGCCGCAGTACCTGGCGGAGATCGACCGCAACATGATGCTGGTGCTCCAGATCGAGCACATCCGGGCAGTGGATCAGATCGAGGCCATCCTGGAACTTCCGGGCGTGGACAGCATCGTGGCCGGACCGGGCGACCTGAGCGCCAGCATGGGACTGGGCGGCCAGGCCGGACATCCGGACGTGACTGCCGCCTGCGAAGAGATCTACCGGGCAGCCATCCGGAAGGGGATTCCCGCCGGCCATTCCACCGGCTACGACCCGCAGGGCATCCGGCGCTGGCTGGCCCTGGGGCTCTCCTGGATCGCGGTGGACGGCGACTGGATCACCCTCTACCGGCACGCCTCCGAGGTCGCCAGGCGGATTCGGGAGATCCGGCCTGCCTCGAGCTCCTGAGCTCCCAGCGGCTGAAAGGCATTCCCGGCTTTCCCCCAGGCGAAGTCACGATCTCGTTCCCGATTCCCGCCAACCCTCAACTTCGTAGGGCAGCCCGTCGTCTCCTGTCCCATCGATATTAGCCGGCCGGAACCCGGCCGTCATCCTGGCCTGAGAAAACCGCCATGCCGCTTGAGGTTCCCACCGCAGCCGAGGCCGCCTTCCACCGGCTCGAATGGCTGGACTACGCCATGATCGGGGCCTATTTCACGGCCACCGTGTGGATGGCGCTTATATTCTCCCGCCGGCAGCATTCCGCCGAAGAGTACTTTCTGGGGGGGCGCCGCATGCCCTGGTTTGCCGTAGGGCTGAGTCTGATGGCCACCTTGACCTCCACCGTGAGCTACCTGGCCACGCCGGGCGAAGTCATCAAGCACGGCATCATCGGCGCCATGGGCGGTCTCGTCTTCTATCCCTTCATCTACCTGGTGATTGCCTACGGGCTGATACCGGTCTTTCTGCGCCTGCGTGTCACCAGCATCTACGAGTACCTGGAGCAGCGATTCGACGTCGGCACCCGCATGTTCGCCTCGGCCATCTTTCTGGTGGTTCGTCTGAACTGGATGGGCCTGGTGCTCTTTTCCTCCACCCTGGCCCTGGCGCAGATCACCCAGCTGGACCGGCTGCTCATCCTGGCTGGCATCGGGGTGATCGCGGTGGTCTACACCACGCTGGGAGGTATGCGCGCCGTAGTCTGGACCGACGTGGCCCAGTTCTTCATTCTCTTCGGCGGCGCGCTCTTTACGGTGGCCTACGTGGTTGCCGAAACCGGAACAGGGCCGGCCGCCTGGTGGCAGGCCATCGATGCGGCCGATCGACCCGGCCAGCCCATTTTCAGCTTCGACCCGTTCGAACGGGTCACGCTGGTGGGAATGGGCATGCTGGGCTTCTTCTGGTACGTCTGCACCTACGCCGGCGACCAAGTGGCCGTGCAGCGGCTGATGTCCACCGCTTCGGCACGATCGGCCCGGTGGTCCAGCGCCTGCGACCTGATTTCGGGCTTGCTGGTGACGCTGGCTCTGGTGGCCGTGGGCATGGCTCTCTACGCCTATTACCAGGGCCAGCCCCCGGCCGACGCCGACCAGGCCTTTCCCTATTTCATTCGCTCGCAGCTCCCGCGCGGCTTGGCAGGACTGGTGGTGGCGGCCCTGTTCAGCGCCGCCATGTCCAGCCTGGATTCGGGGATGAATTCGGTGGCTACCGTCATCAGCGTGGACTACGTGGAACGCTGGCGTTCCACCCCGCTGGCAGCGGGGGCCCAGCTCTTTTTGGCCCGCGTGCTCACCGTGGCCGTGGGGCTGTCGTCGATCTTGATGTGCCTGGCGTTGTTTCTGATCCCGGAAGACATCCGGGGCAATCTGCTGGAGCTTGCCCAACGGGTGAGCAGCTTCCCGGTGGGCGGCCTGGGAGGGTTGTTCCTGGCGGCCATCTGGGTGAAGCGCTGCACCGGCCCCATAGCCGTTCAGGCCACCTGCGCGGGCATGCTCTTCGGCCTGGTGGTCGGCTGGGGGCACACCTTCGGCGTCTTTCCCGAGGAGCGGCCGCCCTCCTTCATGTGGATCATTCCCTCCTCCTGCCTGGTGACGCTGCTCTACGCGGTTGTGGTCAGCGCGGTCCGACCCCGCAGGAATCGATAGCCGTTCATTCTTGGAAGAAAGGCCCTGGGACCACCCTTCCCGCCGTCAAGGCCCCTGGTCGGCGATCAGGTTGGTCAGATAGATTGCGTTGGTCTGTTTGCTGATAACGAAGAGTCGGCCCTTCTCATCCACGCCAAAGCGGGCATCGCCGCGACCCTTGCCGATCGAGTCGCAGAAGAGTCCGGGGGGACCACCGTCGACACTCACCGCCATCACGCTCACGGGCGCCTGAGTATTGGCTGCGTCGGCTTTCAGCAACTCCTCGAAGTCGGCGTGGAAGAAGGCACAGCAAGCCAGGTCACCGAAGACCAGCTGCTCCTGGAAATCCGGATCTCCAGGATCCGAGACCACGAATCCGCCGGTAATGGCCGCGCTTCTCTTTTCGGGAGTCCCGCCGGGAAGGTTCGGTATGGTGTGGTCATAAACGGCGGCGGGATACTCGAGTCTGGACCTGGAGGGCAGATTCAGTTCTGTTTTCGCGTTTCCTTCCACCGGACCACGGTAGCGCGTCCAGCCGTGATTGTCTCCCAGGTCTACGATGTTGACTTCTTCGAAGTCGGTGGCGCCGATGTCGAATACGATCAAGCGGGGATTGTTTCGAGTGTTCCTGGCGAAGCTGAAATTCTGGGGATAGCGCAGGCCCCAGGCGAAGATCTCTTCCGCATTGCCGTCGTCGTCGAGCAGGGGCCCGCCATCCTGGAATGGATTGTCCGGCGGGATGGAATAAGGGGCGTCGCCCTTCTGAAGCGGGTCGATGCGCAGCACCTTGCCGAACGGATTGTCCCGGTCCTGCACGAACTGGAAGTTCTTTAGCGCGCC
>JAPVWS010000228.1 GCA_027493295.1 Candidatus Versatilivorator vitaminiformans
CCCCGCCTCCCATTAGCATAGGGGGTCCGTGTGGATGGATACGCCGCCGCAGGCCGTAGCCACGCGGGCGGTAGAGCGTTTCCCACCACGGATTTCCATAATTTCAAACGTTTTCAACCAACGCGGCACAAGGAGGATGGCATGCTCAAGGCAGGGGACAAGGCCCCGGAATTCACGGGCACCGACGATCAGGGTCAGACCGTGGCTCTCAAGGATTATCGTGGCAAGAAGGTGGTGCTCTATTTCTATCCCAAGGACAACACGCCTGGATGCACCCAGGAGGCCTGCGACTTTCGGGATTCGATGGCCGATCTCAGTCAAAAAGGCGTGGTGGTGCTGGGGGTCAGCCCGGATTCAGTCTCGTCCCACCAGAAGTTCAAGGCCAAGTTCTCCCTGCCCTTTGCGTTGCTCAGCGACGGAGATCACGCCATCGCCGAGGCCTACGGAGCCTGGCAGGAGAAGTCCATGTACGGCAGGAAGTACATGGGTATCGTCCGCTCCACCTTCGTGATTGACGAGGAAGGTAACATCGCCGAGGTCCACGGCAAGGTCAAGGTGAAGGGACACGTGGCGGGGTTGCTGAAGTCGCTTTGAAGGGAGGAGGTCGGCGGCGTGTGTGGGGCGTCGTTTTGGTGACGCTGTGCGTTCCGGGACGGGTGCTTTCTATTCGCCGCATTCGCGGCTGGGTCGGCGCGGAATCGATACGACCCCGGGTTGACACCCGGGGCTACACGAGGGCGCTGCTTCGCAGCTTTATAAGGATGGCCTGTAGCAGACGTTTCCTTGCCTACCCACTCCAACCGCAGCTTCGCAGCTCTCCCCTAACCCACGACACTGCGGGGGGACGGGGAATTTTTTCTAATTGGATTGCCGGGCGCCAGCCCGGGCGGTTCGAGTGGAGCGGCGAAGTAGTTCAGTCCCCACCCCTACGAGTGCCCGCGGCCGGCCACTGGCCAGTAGCCTTCGACCTGCTCTCCCCGGCGCAGTAAGAGGTAGTTGTAGAGATTGACGGTGGGATCGCAGTGGGGTACCACGAACTCCAGCCGGTCTCCCAGCTTGATCTCGCGGCTGGGGTTGGGCAGTTGCAGCATCCCGTGCTCGTCGCCGCCGAACTGGTACCGGGTGCCGCTGATGCCCTTGACTTCGGGTACCGACTCGCGGTCGGTGGCGAAGGCCTTCATGCCGGCGTCCAGGGTGGCCAGGTCCCGGTGGCGCTTGCTCATGACGGTGGTCAACACGGTCAGGGCGGGGGCGAAATCGTCGTACACCTCTCCGCCTTCCCCGCCGATGATCTGGTAGTCGACATCCATGAAGACGTAGGACCCGACCTGCATCTCGGTGACCTCATCCAGGAAGGGGTCGATGTTGTAGGTGCCGGTGCTGCATCCGGTGAGGATCTCGACCGGCATCCCCGCCTTTTTCATCCTCTGATAGGTCTCAATGGGAGGCGCCATCACCTCCTCGGAGTGGGCCTTGCGTTCGGCGAATCCGACCACGTGGGAGCTGGCCCCTGAATAGGAGTGCACTCCGCGCAGGTTCAGTTTCGACAGCTTCAGGATTCCCTCAGCCAGGGCCATGGCCGCGTCTCCGGCCGTGGTTCCGGTGCGACGCCCCATGGGGTCGATGTCGACCAGCACGTTGAGCCGGACGTCGCCCGCCTCGGCGGCGTCGTTGAGCTGCCGGGCGTGCGCGATGTCATCCACCACCGACATGGTGTCTGGCTGGCTGCGAGTCAGCGCCGCCAGCCGCTCCATCTTGTTGCGCCCCACCATCTCGGAGGTGATCAGCAGGCCGGGAATGCCTCCGGCCGCCAGCACCTCGGCTTCGTGGATGGTGGCGGTGCAGGCCCCCAGCGCACCCGCCTCGACCTGGCGCCGGGCGATTTCAGGGCACTTGTGGGTCTTGGCGTGAGGCCGCAGCCCGATGGAGTGGCGACTGGCGTTCCGGCTCATCTTGTCGAGGTTGGCCTCGAACAGATCCAGGTCCAGAAGCAGGCATGGGGTGGGAAGCTCGTCCAGGTGAACCGCCTCGCCCGAGTCCAGGCGGCTCAGGAGGCCGGCGGTGGCGCCTCCGGCCGGGGCCAGGGGGGAACGTCGCAGGGTGTGATGGGTCATGATCCTCTCTCGATGGGTTCAGTGAAAAAAAGGGGACAGGCCGACCGGCCGGACTCAGGAAGCGTAGGCCTGGGCCGCCTCCCGCAGGAAGCGGGCGCAGCGGTTGGCCCGGTACTGCGATTCCAGCTCGTCAGCCAGCTCTTCGAGCCGTTCCGGGGTGCTGCGGCCGGGCCTCAGGGCCTGGTAGACCTCCAGGATCCTGGCCTCCGGAACCCCGACCAGTTCGGCCGCCCGTCTCAGGTTTTCCGCCAGTTGGCTCCTGCCGGCGCTCTCGGCGATCTGGGCCTGAAGCTCCAGGGTCTCGGGGGCGATTCGCAGATCGCTCATGCTGAGGGTGCCGTCCAGGACCGACTGCAGGTCGATGTCCTTCCAGGAGGCGCCCGTGGGAGTGGTCAACCGGTCGGGACTCTTTTCGGACAGCGGGTAGTTGTCGGTGAGTCTGCTCATGGTCGTCTTGCCGGCTGGCGCCCGGGCGTCACCGGTCGGGTGTCTCGACAAGCCGGTCAGGCCCGTACCACCTTCTCAACCGCGCCCGATCCCGCGGCAGCCTGCATCGGGCTCCACTCCAATTCCCGGGGTTTGCGGTCCTTCACCACCTGCCGGGTTTCATGCAGATGGAGGACCGTGGTCCTGACGATGTACTTGAGCCGGGCCGTGTTGTCGATCCGGGTCGGGACGGGCGCCACCGGCTCTCCCTTGGCGTACTTGGCGGCGTTTTGCCCAATGGTCCGATAGGAGCTCAGGTCGAGGTTGGGGGCCTGGGGAAACAGCTCCAGGTTGTTCAAGGGCTCCAGGTCGCGCTGGTGGATGATGGTGGTCCCCTTGGACTGGATGCCGATGGCGATCCCCGAGCCGCTCAGTTGTGCTCCCCGGTGGCCGATAAAGCCGCAGTCGGAGGTGGCGTAGATCTTCACCACTCTGGGCCGCAGACCCTCTGCGCGGATGCCGTCGATCATGGCCTGCAGCACTTCCTGGTGGGGGATGCCCAGCAGGGTGGCTCGCAGTGCGGTGCCGAAAGCGGGGCCCAGCGCAATCACGATCTCCCGTAGATCCTTTCCGGGCCGGGCCTCTCCGGTTTCCTTGAGAAAGCCGTCGGATTGGGTGGAGGGTTCCCGCCCGATCTCCCGGGGATTCAGGGCCTGGTTGAGCGAGGCGATCTCCTGCCGGCGTTCGGGACTGAGGCTGTAGCCCGTGCCGGGGCCCCGATAGTCGTTGGGATCGTTGACGGCGCTGACCACTCTGGGTCCGGGGAGCACCATGGCCGAGGTCTGCAGGTGATCTCCGGAGAGTCTCAGCTTCTGGAGCGCCAGAACCTTTTGCGCGATATCGTCAAATCCCTCGCGGGCCAGGGCGCGAATCACGTCCAGTCCGCTCCTGCCTTCCTCCAGAAAGCGCCTTGCGGCCTCCAGGTCGCCCACCACGTCCCGTTCCGGCATGTCGGCGCTGCTTTCGACGCGGGTGGCGGCCTCCACCTCGGCCTCGCTCACCGGGGGCAGTCCGAGCTGACGGAAGACGGCCTGCACGGCTTGGGCCGCTCTGCGGCGCACCTTCAGCACGGCTTCGTCGCTGACGGGCCGCAGCCCGCCATCCACCTGCATGTCGCGCTGCAGGACATTGTAGTCGTCCAGGTCATGGGCGTCGAAGTTGCCGCCGCCGAAGAGGTTGTCCTCCTTGGGCATGGAGCTGTAGCCGGAGAAGATGTAGTCGGTTCCGGGCAGGAACTGCAGCATCAGCTTGGCCGATTTCCGGATGGGGGAATGGGAGGCCAGGGCATCGTTGCCCGAGGCCAGCTCCAGGTCGAGCAGGGTCGCGATCAGGTTTTCGGCCAGCACTCCCCGGACTCCGCCCGGCAGGGACTCGGGCAGGGCGATGCAACTGATGGAGCCGTTCTGCACGCCCTGGGAACCG
>JAPVWS010000229.1 GCA_027493295.1 Candidatus Versatilivorator vitaminiformans
GTTCGACTGCGGGCGGAGCCCTTGTCTCACCGACTCCCCCTCCAGGGGGGAGTGATAGAGTTCTACTGGAAGCCTTGTGCTGGCCTCAAGCACTCCCCCTTGAGGGGGAGTCGCAGAAGCCGAGCCGAATGGCGAAGGCTGATGCGGTGGGGGGCAAGGCTCGGTTCCGGACCGTGCGACAGGGCGGATCAATCCGGTTGCAACAGTGGTACTTCAAATGATTCCGGCAACCCCGCCTCGCGAGCCTAACAGATGCTGCTGAATCCGTTGGCCTTAAACTGGTTCCCCAAGCTGCGGCTACCTGAGTTGCGGCGTTTGTTTCAAATGGGTGTACTTGGGGAGGTGCCGGTTTGGTATTTCCTCTCCGTGGCGCCGTTCGGAGCCAAACCGTGGAAGAGGGTTTGCATCCCTATGATCGAATGGCCGATTCATGAAAGGAGGAATCTCCATGACTGAAACTAATGCAAGCGTATTCGACATGGCTATGGAGCAGTTCGAGGCGGCGGCCGATCTCCTGCAATTGGACGACGACGTGAGGAACAAGATCAAGTACCCGGAACGCTGCCTGATCGTCTCGGTTCCCGTCCGGCTGGACGACGGCCGCATCCAGCGTTTCGAGGGCTATCGGGTGCAGCACAGCACCGCCAGAGGGCCTGCCAAGGGGGGCCTCCGCTATCATCCCAGGGTCAACCTGGACGAAGTGAAGGCGCTGGCGACCTGGATGACCTGGAAATCGGCGATTGTGGGCATCCCCTTCGGTGGTGGGAAGGGCGGGGTCTGCTGCAATCCGAAGAGCATGAGCAGTGGAGAACTGGAACGGCTGACCCGAAGGTTCACCACCGAGATCCTTCCCTTTATCGGCCCTGAAAAGGATATCCCGGCGCCGGATGCCTACACCAATCCGCAGGTGATGGCCTGGATCATGGATACCTACAGCATGAACAAGGGCTACTGCGTTCCGGGAGTCGTCACCGGAAAACCCCTGGAGTTGGGAGGATCCATGGGCCGCATCGAGGCCACCGGCCGCGGCGTGTTCTTTACCATCGGGTGCGCCGCCGAGCACCTCAAGCTGAAGCTGGACTCCCTGCAGGTGTGCGTTCAGGGGTTTGGAAACGCCGGCTCGGTGGTCGCTCGGCTTCTGGACGAAGCCGGAGCCAAGGTGATTGCGGTCAGCGATTCTCAGGGGTGTGTCTACAACGGGAACGGACTGCCGCCCGGCAAGCTCATCGACTACAAGAATCGGACCGGAAGTGTTTCGGGTTTCCCGGAATCGGAGCCGATGCCGGCCGAGGATTTGCTCCATTGTCCCTGTGACGTTCTGATTCCGGCGGCGCTGGAAGACGCCATCACCGAGGACAACGCCGCCGGGATCCGGGCTCGGATCGTGGCCGAGGCAGCCAACGGCCCCACCACCCCGGCCGCCGACAGGATCCTGCAGGCCAAGGAGGTGTTCCTGATTCCGGACGTCCTGTGTAACGCCGGGGGAGTCACGGTCTCCTATCTGGAGTGGGTGCAATCCATCCAACAACTCTTCTGGGAGGAGGCTGACGTCTTCAAGAGACTGCAAAATATCATGAGGCAGAGTTTCAAGACGGTCCTGGATATCTCGGTCGACAGAAAAGTCCCCATGCGGACGGCAGCCGGCATGGTCGGCATCGAACGAGTGGCCAGGGCGACCCGGCTGAGAGGACTCTATCCCTGATTTGACCCTCGGGAGTTTTCGGTCAAAAGTGGGGTACGCCGGTGAACCCGACTGGTCAGGGCTCTGCACCCGGCTTTAGAAAGGACGATTCCCAAAATGTCCCTGGACGATTCCCGGCCGCTGCCGCCCGGCAAGCTGCCCAACGAGCTGCTGGATCGATTTCTTGGAGAACTGGTTTGCCGGGACCCATCCGTGCTGGTAGGTCCGCGCGTGGGAGAAGACGTGGCCGCCGTCAGCTTGACCGGAGAAGACACTCTGGTACTCAAGTCCGATCCCATCACCTTTGCCACCGACGCCGTCGGCTACTACGCCATGGTGGTCAACGCCAACGACCTGGCCACCTGCGGCGCCAGGCCCCGCTGGATGCTGGCCACTCTGCTGTTCCCGCCGGGGACGTCACCGGGCCGGGTCCGCCAGGTCATGGTCGAATTGCAGCAGGCGGCCTCCCGATTCGGGGTGAGCCTGTGCGGCGGCCATACCGAGATTACCGACGCGGTCACCAGACCCGTGGTCGTGGGACAGTTGGCCGGTACGGTTTCACGGTCCCGGTTCATCGACAAGCGCAGGATGCGGGCCGGGGACCAAATCCTTTTTACCAAGGGTGTAGCGGTGGAGGGAACCGCCCTGATTGCCCGTGAATTCGCGCCAAGGCTGTTGGAACTGGGGCTGGGACGGGAAGAGGTCGAGCAGTGTTGTCGGTTTCTGACCGAACCGGGAATAAGCATCCTGCCGGAGGCCGAGATAGCGGCCGGATGCAAAGAGGTTCGGGCGCTGCACGATGTCACCGAAGGCGGCGTGGCGACGGCCCTCGAGGAACTGGCCTCCGCAGGCGGACATCGCATTCGTGTCTATCCGGATCGCATTCCGGTTTTCGGTTCGACTGCCCGGATATGCAAGCTTCTGGATCTCGATCCGCTGGGGTTGATCGGCTCGGGAAGTCTGCTGATTGCCTGCGGTCCGGAGGCCTGCCGGGGTCTCTCCGATTCCCTGGATGAGGCCGGAATCCCGGTAGCATGCATCGGCCAGGTCCTGGAGGAGGGAAGCGGCGTCGAGGCCCTGGAGAAGGAAGGCGGAAGACCCGTTCCATGGCCCACATTCGAGACCGACGAAATC
The DNA here is from genome assembly GCA_027493295.1 of Candidatus Versatilivorator vitaminiformans. GTDB lineage: Bacteria > Acidobacteriota > Terriglobia > Versatilivoradales > Versatilivoraceae > Versatilivorator > Versatilivorator vitaminiformans. Next base: position 2,816 of record JAPVWS010000229.1, read on the forward strand.
GCCCGGTTGTTCACCGGGTAAGACACACGCCGCCCTGCCGGGCGGACCTTACGAGAGTGAAACAAGGGCTTCTTACCTACCTCGGAGAGTCGGGCCCCCACCGGCTCGACTGAGGGCTGAATCTCCTTTGTGGCGATCTCGTCGATTCCGTCCCCCCCCACCGGTTCGACTGCGGGCGGAGCCCTTGTCTCACCGACTCCCCCTCAAAGGGGGAGTGATTGAGGCCAGCACAAGGCTTCCAGTAGAACTCTATCACTCCCCCCTTGAGGGGGAGTCGCAGAAGCCGAGCCGCAGGCGAAGGCTGATG
>JAPVWS010000023.1 GCA_027493295.1 Candidatus Versatilivorator vitaminiformans
ATGTGGCGGAAGATGATCCGCCAGTCCGAAGCTCCCACCGCCCGGGCAGCCAGGACGAAGTCCATCTCTTGCAGGGTCAGCGCCCGGGAACGGATGGTTCTGGCTGCCCCCGGGGCGAACACGATGGTGAGGGCGAGTATGACATTGATCAGGGAGGCTTTGCCCAAGGCCGCCATGATGCCCAACGCAAGCACGATGCCAGGAAAAGCAATCAGGGCATCCAGTACCCTCTGTATCGCCAGGTCGGTGTAGCGACCGAAGTAGGCGCTGACCACGCCAACAACGGCCCCGACGGTTGCACCAATGCCGACGCTGACAATCCCTACAAACAGGGAAATCCGCGCGCCGTAAATCAGACGGCTGAACACGTCCCGCCCCACCTGGTCCGTTCCGACCAGTGCGCTGGCACTGGGCGAGGCGAAAATCTCGGCGGGGTTCACCTTGTATGGGTCGGAAGGCGCTATGACCGGCGCAAATATTGCCGCCAATACCGTCAAGGCCACGATCACGCCCCCGACGGCTCCCAACGGTTTCTTCTTCGCGAAGCCAGAGAGCTCACGGGACGAGTCAGACCACAACCTCCGGATAATGCCCCGGTCCATGACCGGTGTCGAGGCTCTTTGAATACTCATCGTTTTTCCAACACCCGCCTAAGAGTATCGGATCCTCGGATCCAGCCAGGCATAGACCATGTCGATTATCAGGTTGAGCAGGAGGACCCCGAAAGCCACCAGGAAGACCACCGCCTGCACCATGGTGAAGTCCCGGTGGAAGATGGCGTCGATTAAGGTGCGGCCCACGCCTGGTACCAGGAAGATACTCTCGATGATGACCGTACCTCCGATAAGCCGCCCGATCTGCCAGCCGGAGACGGTAAGCACTGGAGCGAAGGCATTCTTGAGGGCGTGCCGGGATATGACCGTCACTTCCCAAAGGCCCTTGGAGCGAGCGGTGCGGATAAAGTCTTCCCGCATCACGTCCAGCATGGCAGAGCGGGTCACCCGGGCAATGAAAGCCATGTTGTAGAAGCCCAGGACCAGTGCAGGAAAGATCATCTGGGAGAGGTTTTTGAGCGGGTCCTCCCACAGCTTGGCGTAGCCCAGCGGCGGGGCCCAGTCGAAGAGCCACACCAGGAACATGACGACCATGATCCCCAGCCAGAATGTGGGCAGAGCGATGCCGCTGATGCTCAAGAGACGGCCGATGTAGTCGATTGGAGTGTCCTGCTTGACCGCCGACAGGACACCCAAGGGCAGGGCCAGGCCGAAGCTGATGATGAAGGCCAGAAATACCAGCTCCAGGGTCGTGGGGAAGCGTTCCTTCAACTCGTCCCATACCGGCTCGTCGTAGAACATGGACGTTCCGAAGTCGCCCTGGGCCATGTTCAACACCCAAGAACCGTACTGCACCGGCAAGGGCCGGTCGGTGCCCAGCTTGTGACGAAGCGCGTCGATCTGTTCTTGGGTAAAATCCCGCTCCCCTTGCTCCCCCATCAGTATCATCATCGCCGGGTCGCCGGGGATGATGTTCATAATCAGGAACACCAGGAGGGAGACCAGGATAATGGTCGGGATGAACAAGGATAGGCGTTTAGCCAAGTAGCGTCCCATAACTTCTCCTTCGGTCTGCTCCGGGCGGCGGCCAACTCAGGCCCGTTCTCCCGTTGCTGACCGGCTGCCCCAGCTATTGGTCAAGCCAGATGCGCTCCCACATCATTCCGGTGGAAGCCACCGTGGAGGGCACGTAGAAGTCCTGGATCTGTTTGCTGACAGGCCAGCCGAAGTTGTCCCACAGCAACCCGACCCAGTGATTGTCATCGTAGAGCAGTATCTGCTCGATCTCGGATATGATCTCCCCGCGCTCGGTCTGGTCTGTGGCGCGGGCCTGATCATCGTAGAGCTCGGTAATCTTGGGATGCTCCCAGCCCGGGTAATTGCGGGCGCCTCGCGGCAGGTACAGTCCTGCCAGTATCTGGTCCGGGTCATGGAAGGCGAACCCGGTGCCCTGGATGCCCATTTCAAAGTCCAGGGCCAGGAAGGCGGCGATGCCCGCGGTGCTCTCCATAGGGCGGGTGGTGATGTTGATGCCGATCTCGCGGAATTGGTCTTTGAGAAGCGCGGCCTGGTCGGCATAAATCCCGGTCTGTCGGACGGTGATAGTAGCGTCAAACCCGTCGGGGTAGCCGGCTTCGGCCAGCAGTTGCTTCGCCATTTCGATATCCTGCGGATCTTTCTTTCCGTCGGCAGTCTGGCGGAAGCCAGGTACCTCCAGCAGTTCCTCCTCGGGCATTCCGAACCAGAGCCAGGACGGTAGCGGTCCGTGGATCGACCCTTTGCCGAATCCGAAGGCGTCAACCTGCGCCTGGCGGTCCACCGCCAGGAATAGCGCCCTCCTCACCTTGGGATCGTCGTAGGGCGGGATCGTGGTATTGAGCATCAGCCCGATGGCCAGATAGTCGTTCATGAAGTGAACGTTCAGATGGTCCCCTGCGCTCTCCTGCAAGCTCAGGTAGTCCTGGACGTTCATGCCGGTAAACCCTACCGTGGCCATCAATAGCTGCTTTGTCTCGAAGCCTGCCTTGGTCCGGCCCTTGTCGGTGATCACATACTTGATGATCCCGTCCAGAAGAGGGAGTCCGTCCTTGAAGTAGTTTTCGTTCCTCTTGTATTCGATTGAGTCACCCTTCCGGTAGTTGACCATCTCGTAAGGCCCCGAACCGATCTGGGGCGCTACGTCACCGATTTCGGTCCCCGCTTCCACCACATGCTTGGGGACGACCTTCATGTAGTCAATTCCCAAGGCTGGCAGGAAAGCGGCGGCCGGAAACTTCAGGTTTACAGCAATGGACTGCGGATCGATGGCCTCGGAGCCAGTGTAATACGTGCGGAGGGCGCCAGCCCTGGGCCGGCTCTCTCCCTCCTGGACCATACGATCCAAGCTGAAGACTACGTCCTCTGCGGTCAGCGGCGCACCATCGGTCCACTGTACGCCCTCCGGAATGAAGAAGGTGTAAGTCAAACCGTCGTCGCTGACGTCCCAGTGCGTGGCGAGGTCGCCGACAATCTCTTTTACGTCTCCGATGTCGTTATATTTGACCAGCCCGTTATAGAGGAGGGTGGCCTCGGACATGTCGATACCGGAGCCGGACGGATGGGGATCAATGCGCCTGGGAGCAGCATGTTTTTGCATCGGCACGACACCGCCGGACTTACCCACCGTTTCAGGCTCAGGCGTCGCCGCAGGCTGGGCCTGGGGTGCGGAGGTCGGTTCGGTCATGGCAGCTGGGGGAGCCGTCGCAGCAGCAGGTTGGGCTGCCGGAGAGGAGCTGGCGGCGGTGTCTTCCGCTGGAGACGCGGTGCCGCCGCAGGCTATGATGGACAGGGCAAGGAGGATGAGGGGGTATCGGTATAGTGGCCCAACGAATCCAAGGTGTCGCATTTCTGACCCTCCCTAATCGGGATAATTAATATCTATACGTTAC
>JAPVWS010000230.1 GCA_027493295.1 Candidatus Versatilivorator vitaminiformans
CTCGACCGTAGAAACCGCTACGCTCTTCGGTCGCGAGCACGCGCTGAAGGGAAAATTCCTGCGCCATGATCATGCCCCCTGGTGAGAAATGCGGGCTAGTCCTGGGCCGGCAAATAGGCGCCGTCGCCGCTCCGTGCTCCAGGCCTGCCGCCGTCATTGATCACGCCATAGGTGATAAAGGGGTTGTTGCCCGAGGTTTTCCTCACCTGGACGTACCCTTGGCTGATCTTGCCGAGAATCCCGTTTTCCTGAGTCCACCGGCGGGGACCGAGGGTCACCGTTTTCATTCTCGGTTGAGACTCCCCGCTGCCGTCGTAAATGGTGATCTCGAAGGTGCTGGAGCTGTTGTCGATTTCACCCGTGTTGACCAGGGCCAGGTTGCTGCGGTTCTCTGCATTCTGCTGCAGCCCGTAGATCCAGGCGCTTTCGACCGAAGCCGCGCCGTAGGACAGCCCGTTGTAGAAAAGGCTGTATTGCCCCCCTCTCTTGTCAGGAGAGCCTGTCCGTGCCCCGATTACGATGCCGGTCATATCCCCAGCGGCAGTCGTGGCGAACAGGGGCCCCACGAAGGCTCGCCTGGCCGGACCGATCCCGGACACCTCCTGCTGACGCATCCAGCTGACAAGGTTGGGCAGGATGCTCTGCTGTCCGGCCTTCAGCTTCAGGTTGAACTCGGCCGTGTGGTCGCCCCTGTCGACCCCATCGGCCACAAAGCTGAATTCCACCTCCTTGTCCGTGGCTGAGAAGTTGGTCACCGTCAGCTCGCTTTGGAAGTTTCCAGTTTCGATGATGACCGGCAGGATCTGACCGCGGGTGCCAACGAGGGAGGACTCAGTAACCGGAAACACAAACGATCCATCCGAGTTGAAATTGTCGTTGATGACCCCGTAGGCATAGTACGGAGCCGTCCCGTCAATCCGTTCCACCCTCACGTAGCCGTTGTCAAAACCGGCCCTGTTCAGGATGCCGTTGTACTGGTGGAACTCACCCGGAGACAGAGTTCTATCCTCCAAGACGAGGTTATTCCCAGGTGCTTCCGGGTCTCCGGAGAAGACCGTGACCCTCAAGGCAATATCCCCTTGGCTGGTGTCCCCAGCGTTCTGAACCGCTACGTTGGAGCGGTCCTGGCTGTTTTGACGCAATCCAGCAATGACGGCAGGGCCGTTGAGCAGGCCGTTGGGGGCCAATCCCGGGTAGGCCAGACCGGCACGACCGCTTCCGTCTTCGACCGGCGTCGCGACCCTCACGATGACGGCGGCATCTGAAGTGGACGACAGGTTGGCGAAATCAACCGTCAGGGTGCCACCAGCAGAACCGCCGCCGATGGGAACGCCCAGGGATGCCAGATAGGCGATGGCATCGGGAATGACCCTCTGTCGGCCGGGCTCCAGGGAATCCACTGCCGTGCCTGAGCCGGTGCCGACGGATGCCGTATAGGAATATTGGATGCCAGCCGTTGTGGTTCCCCGGTTGGTCAGGGTCAGCTCCGAGGTAAAGAAGGAGCCCGCCAAGCCCCTCGCCTTCAGCACGATGGGCAGGAAAAAGCGACTCGAGAAGCCGACCGTGACCGTAAAGGATTCGGCGCCCGCCGCCAGTTCGCCTGAAGCCACGACGCTGATCGGGCCACTTGATGCACCGAACGGTACGACGGCCTCAATACTGGTTCCCGATTGCACCTCGAAGCTGGAAGCATCGACTCCGTTGAACCTTACGGCGGTGACGCCGAGAAAACCCGTTCCGGTTAGGGTGACCCGAGTGCCCGGCGGGCCGCTTGCGGGAGTGAAACGGGTCACGGTCAGGGGCATCTCTTCTTCGTTCGCCGGCAGGGTCCACGCATGGGCGGCGTTCGAAAAGCCGGAAGTCCGCGCGTTGTCGAATGCCCGAACACGATAGAAATAGATGGTTTGGGGCGCCAGCCCCGTATCAGAGAACATTGTGACATCACCGGCGGTCGTGCCGACGTCCACCCAATCCACCGAGAAGCGACCGCGCCGCTGCACGCTGAAACCGGTCTCATGGGCACCGTTGTCCCGCCACGACAGATTGATACGAGAGCCGGAAACCGCCGTTGCCGTCAAACCCGTCGGAGGAGGAAGGGTGACGGGCGACGCAATGCGGGTCAGGATTCGTATTCGATGGTTGCGGACATCGGCAACATGGACATTCCCGTCACGATCCAAGGCCAGTCCCGCGGGAAGGTGCAGCCGTGCCTTATCGGCGGGGCCCCCGTCCCCACTTCCGCCCCTCACACCAGTGCCCGCAATGGTGGTAATGGAACCATAAACATCGACCCGGCGAATCCGGGAGTTCCAGGTGTCGGCGATGTAGACATTCCCGGAACCGTCGGCCGCCACTCCCGCGGGTAGGCGCAGGTGCGCCTCGAGGGCCGGTCCACTGTCCCCGCTGTAGCCTTGTCCCTGGTTTCCCGCGACGGCAGTTATTGTTCCAGCCGGTACTGCCCCAGCGGACAGGGTTACGCGACTGATGCGATGGTTCTCGGTATCGGCGATATAGAGGTTGCCGTCACCGCCCACCGCCACTCCCAGGGGTCTATCGAGTTGAGCAGCGGTCGCAGGACCACCGTCTGTTGTGAAGCCGGCCTCTCCGGTTCCCGCGATGGTGGTGATGGTCCCCGATGGATCGACTCGGCGAATCCTGGAATTCAAGGTATCGGCAATATAGACGTTGCTCTCATCGTCCACCGCAACGTCGGCGGGACTCCCCAACTGTGCCATGACCGCCGGTCCGCCGTCTCCGCCGTAGCCGAACCTTCCGGTCCCCGCAATGGTGGTGATGGTCCCCGACACATCCACCCGGCGAATCCGATTGTAGCCGGTGTCGGCAATGTAGAGGTTGCCGCCATCGTCCACCGCCACTCCGGAGGGACCGTCCAGCCAAGCGGCGACTGCCGGTCCGTCGTCCTTGATGAAGTCGTATTCACCGGTCCCCGCAATCGTGGTGACGGTCCCGGAGGAATCCACCCGGCGAATCCGGTGGTTGCCCGTGTCGGCGATATAGAGAGTGCCGGCGGCGTCCACTGCCACTCCTTTCGGGCCACTCAGGGCCGCCGTGATCGCTGGTCCCCCGTCCCCGCTGGAGCCGCGTTCTCCGACCCCCGCAATCGTGGTGACGGTCCCGGAGGGATCCACCCGGCGAATCCGGTGGTTGCCCGTGTCGGCGATGTAGAGGCTGCCGTCATGGCTCAACGCCACTCCAGAGGGACTTATTAGCCCGGTCCCGGCGACTGTCGTGATCGTTCCGGAAAGATCCACCCGGCGAATCCGGTGGTTGCCCGTGTCGGCGATGTAGAGGTTGCCGGCGGCGTCCACCGCCACTCCTTCCGGACCATTCAGGGCTGCCGCGACCGCCGGTCCCCCATCCCCGCCGGAGCCGCGTTCTCCGGTCCCCGCGACGGTCGTGATGGTTCCGGAGGAATCTACCCGGCGAATCCGGTGGTGTTCGGTGTCGGCGATATAGAGAGTGCAGGAACCATCCATGGCCACGCTCTCGGAGACTTGCTCAGTGGTCGTTCTGTTGATCCAGGGCACCCATGATTGGCATGTCCCAACGGCCGCTACATCCTTGGGATGGTCCATTCGTGCCGCGATCGCCGGTCCATTGTCGCCGCTGTAGCCCGAACTGTGAGACCCGGCGACGCTCGCGACGGTCCCCGTGGCGTCCACCCGGCGAATCCGGTGGTTCCTGGAATCGGCAATGTAGAGGTTTCCCGAGCCGTCCACCGCCACTCCCGAGGGACTGTCCAGCCACGCCGTATCTGCCGGGAGGTGGTCCGGGCCTCGCCCGCCACCCGCGACGGTCGTGATGGTTCCGGAGGGACCCACCAGGCGAATCCGGTGGTTGCCGGTATCGGCGATATAGACGTTGCCGGCGGCGTCCACCGCCACTCCTTCGGGTCTGTGCAGGCGAGCAGCCAGCGCCGGGCCGTCGTCTCCAACGCCGCTCCCGGCGATCGAATCGATTCTCCAAGTGACCCCGCTTGGCATCTCCGGCAGGGTCGTCGCCACCGCCTCGATCGAGAAGGCGGATATTTCCGTGGCATTGAAGGCCTGCAGGCGGTAGCGATAGGTGGTATGCGGCAATAACGATCCGCTATCCGAAAACGAAGTGACGTTGGCGGCCACCGTCCCGATCACAGCCCATTCCGGCGATCCACCGCGGCGACGCAGTATCCTGAAGCCCGTTTCATTGGTGCTGTTGTCCTGCCAGTTCAAATCGATGCGAGAGCTGGAAACAGCTCTTGCCGAAAGGCCGGTTGACGGCTGAAGACTGATGGGCCGAGGGGTCAAGCAGTTGTTGTTGAGAGCGATGCGGGATGTGATTTGTCGTCGACTGAACTCACAGAGGGTCAACCGGCCCCAAGTATAGCCTTGGTCCATGATGGTGCCGCCACAGCCGGTGACAGGAGAAAAGATCTGGTCAACATGAGTGCCTCCCAGGTTGTGGCCGATCTCATGGGCGGTGAGATGGTACTTGCCCGGACCAAGCCATCTCAACGCGGAAAAACCGTAGCTCCGGGAACGATCGATACAGAGGGTTGCTATCCGGGCGGACCCACCGGAGATACCAGGTCTGTCTGTCCAAAGATGGGCGAGGTCATAGTTGTGTTTGTCTGCGAAATTGGCGTTCCAGTAGGCGCCGAACTCATCCAGGACTTCGCCCTTATTGGTCGTAGTATACGGATCGTCCTCCGTAGCCCAGGTGCTCTGGAAGCTGATCCGGATCCGCAGTAACAGCTCGCGCTGGTAAATCGCATCTATTTGGTTCAGGATGCCCTCGATTTCGCGGTTGGCGTTTTCCGATCCTCCCCACGCCTGCACGTATTCGTAGTCGGCTTCTGTCGCGACTTCGATCTCGTATTCGAGTGGCGCGGCTGCTTCGATCCGGGAGGCCAGCCCTTCCACGCCCCGCTCCAGACGCCTGGGCAAGGACTCAATGCACTCCGGCGCTTCACCGTGCTTGATGTCCGAATCCCTGTAGATCACGAGTTCTCCGCCCGAGGCGCCGGGAATATAGTTCCGCAACGGCTCCACGTAGTACCGGCCCTCCGGAGCGTAGACTACTCCCTCCACTCCGCCGCCGGTGAGGGTGAATCGGCCTCGGACCTCCTCCCGTCCGGCCAGCACACCCTTGAACGTGTGCACCGGCTGGCGCGGAAGCGTCCGCTTTACGCCTCCGGGTCCCGTCTCGATCGCCCGGTAGTTAGGGGACCGCATATCGTGAGGCTCAAGGTTGAAATTGAAGTCGGTTTCGTTGAACCGGAACCGCAGCTCTCCGGTCTTCCGGACCTGCTTTTCGATTTCACCGGGTTCCATGCGAATGACTTCATAGCTCGACAGGGTCGGGCTCAGGGCCCTCGAGACTGCGGGCGTCCGGGTCAAGACCTGATGAGGGCTGGCCGAAATGCCAAGAGCGATCGGAATCAGGATTGCCACCCAACAGGACAACTTCTTCGTATTGTTCATCGCATCCTCAACCTGTTGAAGGATTGCGGCTGGCATCGTCGTTCAGCCGGAACCCGGCGAAGTTGGAGCGACCGAACTGATTCTGCTTGGCATTTTCGGGTGCAAGGATACAGTCCGGCTTGGGGTGACCCCATTTTCGGAGGCTGAGTGCGAGTTTGACACCAGGACAACCTCCGTCCTGCTCTGGCGGTTCTTACCGCCGGGCCGGCAGGTAGGCCCCATCCCCGCTGCGTTCCCCGGGAGCTCCGCCGTCGTTGACCACTCCGTAGGCCAGGAAGGGATTGTTGCCGACCGTCTTTCGCACCCGGACATAGCCCTGCGTGGTTCCCGGTGCGTAGCTTTCCAGGATGCCGTTGACTTGATACCAGCCTCGGGCCGACACCCGAATGCCGTTCACGGTGTTGACCAATTGTCCGGTGTGGCCATTGTAGATCCCCAACTCGAAGACGCTGTCGCTTCCGTCCAACTCACCGGTGTTGACCAGGGCCAGGTTGCTGCGGTTCTCCTCGTTCTGCTGGAGGGCATCGATCCAGGCCTCTTGGTCGAAGGCCGCCCCGTAGGGTACGGCGTTGTAGAAGACGCTGTACTGCCCCCCTCCTCCCGGAGACCCTGTCCGGGCTCCGATCACGACGCCGCTGAGATCCCCCACCGGTGCCGTGAAGAACGCCGCTCCCGCAATGGTACGGCCACGCGGACCGATACCTTCCGCACCAGACTCGCGCAGCATCTGCACAGCGTCGGGGATGATGACCTGCGCTCCAGGAGGAATCAGGTTGCCCGTAACCGTGGCTGTTTTGTCGGGCGTACCGATGGCATCGGCCACGAAGTGAACGTCGAACACCTTGGCCTCATCCGAGAAATTGGTCACGATCAGTTCGGTGCTGAAGTTCGGGTGTTCGATGACGACCGGAAGCGTCAGCCCTCGGACTCCTGCCAGTGAACTCTCCGTCACCGGAAAGACGAAGGACCCGTCCGAGTTGGCCTGGTCGTTGATCACTCCGTAGGCGTAGAAGGGCGCGGTGCCTGTCACGCGCTCCACCTTTACATAACCCTGGCTGAATCCGGCCGTGGCCAGCAGGCCCGAGTATTGATGGAAGCCTCCCGGAGCCAGGGTCATGTTCGGCATGCCATGGGAACCTGGAGCCTGGGGATCTCCGGAAAACACCGTCGTTCTCAAGGTGATGTTCCCTGAGGTCCCCATGTTCTGGAAGGCGACGTTGGAGCGGTCCCGACGGTTCTGCCGCAGGCCGCACAGATAGACCGCTTCGGTGAATCCATCTGCGACAGCCACTCCCGGATAGGCCAGTCCGGCCCGGCCGTCGGCTACCGGTGTGGTGGTCCGCACCATCACGCCGACCTCGGAGGAACCCGAAACCCCGACCCGTAGCGTCCCGATGCGGTTGCCCGTAGTGGGAACGGGAACGCCCAGGGTTCGCAGATAGTCGATGGCGTTGGGGACGATCTTCTGCCGGCCCGGAGCCAGATTTTCAGTGGCCTTTCCGCTTCCCCTACCCGCTGCTGCCCTGTAGGTGTGGCGGAGGGTTGCTGTCTCGCTTCCCCGGTTGGTCAGTGTCAACTCCGAAGTGAAGAAGGAATTGCTTCGTCCGAACGCGCTCAGGATGACCGGGACAAAGGCGGACGAAAGGACGCAGTCGGGACCTTGAACGTCGAAGACGCCATTGAGCCAGGTTTGGATAGAAGCGTCCGCCTGCGCGCATAGACCGGCGTTCTCACCAAAGTGAAAGTGTTGCAGCCTCCCCAGGTTGGCGAATGACAGGGGAAGGGTCCCGCTGAGTTCGTTTTTGTCGAGCCACAGCGACACAAGGTTCGCAAGGTTGCCCAACTCACTCGGAATAACTCCCGTCAGTTGATTTTCGCTGAGAGCCAGACTCTGAAGACCGGAGAGGTTGCCCAGTTCGGTCGGGATGGCTCCCGTCAGTTGGTTGGTGGAGAGGAACAGGTCCTGCAGGTTTGCGAGGTTGGCCAATTGGGTGGGGATGGACCCAGTGAGTTGATTGCTGCCGAGCCACAGACTCTGAAGACTGGTGAGGTTGGCCAGTTGGGTGGGGATGGACCCAGTCAGTTGATTGCCGCCGAGCCACAGCAACAAAAGGTTGGCGAGGTTGCCCAACTCAGTCGGAACAGCTCCTGTCAGTTGGTTTATTTGAAGAGTTAGCTCCTGAAGACTGGCGAGGTTGCCCAATTGGGTCGGAATCGTGCCCGTCAGTTGATTGTTGTTGAGATGCAGACGCTGAAGACCGGTGAGGTTGCCCAGCTGGGTGGGGATGGTTCCGGTAAGTTGGTTGTCGCTGAGAGCCAGCCTCTGAAGACCGGCGAGGTTGCCCAATTGGGTCGGAATGGTTCCCGTCAGTTGGTTGTTCTGGAGCCACAGATCCTGAAGACTGGCGAGGTTGCCCAACTCGGTCGGAATGGCCCCCGTCAGTTGGTTGACGTGGAGATTCAGCTTCTGAAGACCGGTGAGGTTGCCCAGCTCAGCGGGAATGGTTCCCGTCAGTTGGTTCTTGCGGAGAGACAGCCCCGTGACGCGCTCGTTGGTGACGGTGACTCCTTCCCAGTTGCCTATTGGCTCGGCGCTCAGCCAGTTAGATTTGTTGGTCCAGTTCGGTCCGCCGGTGGCGTTGTAGAGTGCCACCAGCGCCGCCCTATCGGCAGCAAGGTCTTGGGTCCTGGCTTCGACAGGCCAGCCCAGGGCAGCCGCCAGCACCAGCAGGCAGACCAGGACAGTTTGACATACGTGTCGGTGACGTTGAATGGGGAGTATCGCTTGGTTGACCATTGAGATTGTCGGGCCTCCAGAGAGCAGATTCCATGATTTCGCGAGTCGCCGAACTATACCAATCCAAGACGTACTTATCGTGATTCCTTTGGGAGACATCGAGTATGGATGATGAATAGACAGACTGTCGGCGAGACCCATGCGGTATGTGGCCCTGCCGGGTTGAGGGGATCTGCGTCCCTTAGCCGGTGCCGTGGCGGTTGACGTGAGCGGCCCTGCCGAAATCGTGCCTGGTTTGCCTTGGCGAGGAGGCGGAGGAACGGTCGTTCCTCACCCCTCAAGGTCTCTCCCGTCTCATCAATATCTGCTGGAAGGCAGGCAAGCCGGTCAAGAAAGCAGCACTGCGGGCAGCGGAGAGTAAGCAGACCACAACCCGTCCATTGGCTACCGGTTGGCTCGCCCAGACGGTGTATACAACCAGGAGTATTCCGATCCGCGGCACGGGCAACTCGCGTCCCCGCGTCGCCCGCCCCGCCGCACCAAAGGCAAGAAAGTGTAGGGCGCGACCCTTTTTTGGCCGCTGGTTCGACACCGGGAAGGGTAAGGCGTGACAAAGGTTTGGACACCCCTTGTCACCCTTTGCAGAGAGGTCGCTTCCTACACGGTGATGCATATGGGAAGGCCCGGTTCATGCACCGATTACAGACTTCCGACCACGAGAACGCCGCTCAGTTCTTTGGAGAGGGGATGTGCAAGGACTCCAGTCGGCTTCGACCGGGCCCTATTCTCGGGCCGGGATATAGGCACCGTCGCCGGTTCTCTCACCCGGAGTTCCGCCGTCGTTGACCACCCCGTAAGCCAGGAAGGGATTGGAGCCGGAGACCTTGCGGATCTCAACGTAGCCCTGCGTGGTTCCCGGGGCGTGCTTCAGCACTTGGTCGATCTGCTTGAAACCCCTGGCCGGAACGACGAGTCTGTCTTCCTCGTCCATGGTAACGGTCTTGCTCAGCGTGGCGGTCTCCCCGTCGTAGATGTCGATCTCGAAGACGATGTCCTGGTCGTCGACTTCTCCGGTGTTGACCAGGGCCAGGTTGCTGCGGTTCTCCTCGTTCTGTTGCAACCCGTCCACCCAGGCGCTTTGGGTGAAACCCCGGCCCCAGGGCACCGCCGTATAGAAGACGCCGTACTGCCCCTTGGTCGGGTCTTCCGGGTCCGCCTGGGCCACCACCCGGGCCGCGATCACCACCCCGCTCAGGTCTGCCGCGGGTGCCGTGAAGAACGCCGCCCCCGCGATGGTCCGGCCGCGCGGGCCGATACCTTCCGCACCGGACTCGCGCAGCATTTGCACAGCGTCGGGAATAATCGCCTGGCCTCCAGGAGGGATCAGGTCACCCGTGACCGAGGCTGTCTTGTTGGGCGTCCCGATGGCATCGGCCACAAAGTGGACGTCGACCACCTTGGCCTCATCCGAGAAGTTGGTCAAGATCAGTTCGGTGCTGAAGTTAGGGTGTTCGATGACGACCGGCAGCGTCTGCCCACGGACTCCCATCCGTGAACTTGCCGTTACCGGAAAGACGAAAGACCCGTCCGAGTTGACGTTGTCGTTGATAACCCCATAGGCGTAGAAGGGAGCCGTTCCCTCCACACGCTCCACCTTGACGTAGCCCCCGGACACGGGATCGGCCTTGCCGGCGTTCTTCAACACTTCGTTTGCCTGGTGGAACTCTCCCGGTCCCAGCCTGTCTTCCCACACCATTTGGCCGCTGAGATCGGCCGGATTGCCGGAAAAGGCGGTGATCCTCACGGTGATGGAGCCCTCCGACCCCATGTTCTGGACAGCCACGTTGGAGCGGTCCTGTGGGTTGTCGCGCAGTCCGCACAGGTAGACCGCTTCGTCGTGGAATCCCTGGTTTCCCGGAACCCCCGGATAGGCCAGCCCGGCGCTCCCTTCGGGGACGGCGGTGGGGGTGGTGGTCCGGACCACCGCGCTCACGTCGGAGGAACCCGAGACATCCACCCGCAAGGTCCCGACCCGCTTGCCGGTTTCGGGAATGGGAACGTCGAGGCTCCGGAGATAGTCGATGGCGTTGGTGGCGATCATCTGCTGGTGGGGACCCAGCATGTCGGTGGCGGTGCCGCTGCCCCCGCCCTTTTCAGCCGTGTAGGTGAAGTTGAGCATGGCCGCATCGGCGCCCCGATTGGTCAGGGCCAGCTCCGAGGTGAAGTGGGAGTTGCTCTTCCCCCTCGAGTCCAGCACCACCGGCACGAACCGGGTCATGGAGTCCGCCGGACCTGGTCTCGTATAAAAACCAGATCCAACGATGAAGTTGAACGGGACTACGCGTGAGCCTACGTTGATTTCAGTTTTGAACTCGCGGGCGTAGCCCACCTTGGGAATATCGGCGCTATCGTTGTCGTCGCTGGGATCGTCGAAGTAATACTCCACGAAGCCCCCTTCCGGGTTACTCTTTGCCGCTTCGATGACCCGAGGCAGTATGAGCTCTCCGGTAACGGCGTCCCGGACAGTCGCTACCAGGGGGCGCAGCTCGTATCTGTCCGGAAACGCGCCGTGAAATAATATGATGTTGCTGGTCAGGTCCAGGACGTATAGGTAAACGGGACCGTGTCTCCAGGGCCCGTTCGGATCCCGCAAGGCGATCTTGGCTTTCCAGGCTGCGGCGAAATCGCCGGTCTCCCGTAATTGCAGAAAGTACTCCCCTGCTTCCGTAACGAAGGCCTTCAGGGTCTGTCGGTCCACCACGTCTCTGGCAGTAACGGACGGGTTGCCATAATCGATGGTTTCTTTAGCCAGGTGAGATTCATTGAGATCGAATCCGGCGAGCAGCAAGGTCGGGCCCCCGAAATTGACCGAGACATAGACGGTGGCATAGCCGGAGGCGCCTGGAATCCCCGGCCGCAGGCCTGGAACAGGGGTGGTCGCATCGAATGGGCCAGCCGGTTCTTGCGACAATGTGTCCAGCAGGGCGGTGCGAGCCTGGGCGGCGGTAGCAGGATCGGGGGAAGCCAAGCCGGCCAGCACAGTCGGTTCGACTCCCAGCGCAGTAAGGATTGTTGCATAGATCAAGGGGTTGAGCAGCGTCCCCGACAATGCCATGTTCTTCGCATGGACGAATACCCTGCCATCGAGCAACAGTTGCACAAGGTAGGTGGAACCGGAACGGTAAGCACTCCCCTCCTGACGGACAATGCATCCAAAGTAGAGTACTTGTTCCAGATTCTCTGTTTGCTGGGACTGGCTCTTTACTTTTTCTCTCGCGGCCAGCGCGAAGTCCATCAGGCTGGCGCTGCCGTCCTCCACCTGTTGGGCCGTTACACTCGGATCCTCAGGAAGCGTCACACCAGGAGGGACCGGACAATCTCCCTGCGCCTGTGCCGCGGCGGTGCGCACCTCGGTAGAGAGGCCAGCCAGAACTACAAAACACCCCAAAAGAACCATCCAGGACGATTCCCTGTTCGTCATGTTCGCCTCCCCATTGACGTCTCCAAGATGTGACATTGCACGGCGACCACGGACAGAGCATAGTAACAATATGTTATGCATATAGAGTGAGTTTTCCCTTTGAATAGGTGTAGATGTCGCATGTTTTTCACTTTCTGGTGTCATTGTCACACAAATGTCAGCAGGAAGGGGCCCGTCAAGCGACAATACTGACGCGCTGCAGTATCGGATCCGAACGCTGCACAGGAACGCCGCGGCGAACCGCGCTCGGCGGTGGCCGTGACCGCCATCGTAGCTGCCTCCGGTTCCTTGTCCGGCGACTCAGGTCCAGCGCCCGCGCCGGCAGGCGAACGCCAACCGCTCGCGGATGGCCGGTCCCGGACAAAGAATCTCCGGGGCCGAACGATCTCAGGACTTGTCAGCCAACGTCCTGGACGGTCCAGTGGATTCCGGTTCGAACAGCGGGATATAATGGGGGGATGGAAGCGGGTTGATCCTCAGTAAGTCTATTATAATTAGTCTTGTAGAATAGATTCAGGATAGCCGCGCAACGACGGCTCGTGAGCATCCTTCCGCAACGCAGTGCCTCTCCGACATGGTGTCAATCACGACTCTCTCTCTCTGCCCGTTTCTCAAGAGCGCAACTCGAGGTGAAGAATGTTCCTTCGTGCTCCGGCCGGTCTCCGTGATCTTGCTGTGCCTGCTCCTGTTCCCCGCCGGTTGGGGGTTCAGCGCTCTGGCCCAGGTCTCGGACGAGGTCCTATTCGAGCAGCTTTGCCGTAATTTCGTGGATGGAAGTTCGTCTTCCGCCAGGATGGAACTACTCGAGTTCAGTCAACAGAACCCGCGGAGTCCGCTGGCTGCCCTCGGGTACTACCTGCTGGGCTACCGGGACCTGCGAGAGGGGCGTCTGGAATCGGCGCTGGACGCGCTGGAACTGGCGCTGGTCGGTGCCGACCAGGTCCCGATCCCGGATTTCATCCTCTACCACCACGCCGAGGTCCTGCACCAGCTCAATCGTCCCGCAGGTGCCATCGAGGCATGGCTAACCTACCTGAGGCGGTTTCCCCGGGGTCATCTTGCCCGGAAAGCCATCGCTTCCCTCTGGGAAGACGCTCTCATGGCCGGAAGCCCTCAACTCATTCTTGATTCTCATCGGGAATGGCCCCATCTGTCCAGGTCTGCCGAAGCTCTCTTCTACGCCGCGTCCGCTCACGAGTCCATGGGGGAAACCCGCCGATCCATCGACGGCTACCTCAGCCTGTACTACCGTTTTCCCTCGAGCCCGGTGAGCTCGCAGGCTCTGGCGGCCATCAATCGCCTGCGGCTCGACCATCCCGGGGAGTCCTTCGAGGTCCCTCCGGACTGGAAGCGAGGACGGGCTGAAGAGCTTTACAAGGGAAAACGCTATCGCCAGGCCGTGGGGGCATTGAACGCCGCCCTGGATGTGACCAGCTCACCGGCCGAAAGGGCCAGGCTTCAGTTGTGGCGGGCCATTTCCGAATTTCACTCCAGAATGCAACGGGAATCTCTGCGAACGCTGCAGGCCCTGCCGCCGAAATTGGCGCTGCAGCCGCAGGCCCTGTTCTACCGGGCCGAGAACTACCGCAGACTCGACGACGACGCTTCCTTCCTGAGAACGGTCCGACAGATACAGCAACGCTACCCCGGGTCCTCCTGGCTGGAGAGAGCCTGGTTCAGCCTGGCGAACTCCCGGCTGGTGAAACGCGAGCTGGATGAGGCCAATCGGTTCTACCGCAAGATGGCCGACCGATTCTCGAGCGGACGCCGGGTTACCCGCGCCCATTGGCGTGTGGCCTGGCACCACTACAGGAAGCGCGATTATCGCAGTGCCGTTGCCCTGTTCACCGAGCACCTCCAGCGGTTTCCGCGCTCGCCTCACCGGCCGGCCGCTCTCTACTGGACCGCCCGTATCCGGGAAGATTCCGGCGATTCCGCCCAAGCCCGATCCATATACCAGGCAATTACCGAACTCTTCAGCAACCACTACTATGCTCATCAGTCCAGGGAGCGTCTGGATGGAAACCGCCACACCCAGGCCGACCGGGCGGCGCTCAATCCGACGCTTTCCACCATTCTGGATCGTTTCAAGCGCCAAACCACCGCCCGCTTCTCCTCCCGCGCCGCCCAGGTTCCGGACCTGCCCGGGCAGCTCTCCGCCAGGGTCACGACACTTGGCTTGATCCAGATGTTCGAGGCTGCTGCCGGGGAGCTCCTGCGAACCAGCCCGAACACACGAGGCAGGCAGCTTCAGGCGGCCATGCTCCTTGACCGCGGAGGCCATTACCGCGCCTCCACTTCCCACTTGCAGCAACTCTTCCCAGGCTTTGTCTTCCGGTCTTTCGCCACCCTGCCAAGAGAGATCTGGAGGATGCTCTTGCCCATCGAGCACGCCCCG
The DNA here is from genome assembly GCA_027493295.1 of Candidatus Versatilivorator vitaminiformans. Lineage (GTDB taxonomy): Bacteria > Acidobacteriota > Terriglobia > Versatilivoradales > Versatilivoraceae > Versatilivorator > Versatilivorator vitaminiformans. Next base: position 14,100 of record JAPVWS010000230.1, read on the forward strand.
TCCTTTGCTCGGGAAGCTCGAAGACACGGGCTCGATCCCTATGTGCTGCTGGCGCTGGTCCGCCAGGAATCGGCCTTCGACCCCCGGGCTGTCTCGGCGGCGCAGGCCCGGGGACTCATGCAGCTCATTCCTCCGACGGCCAGGCGGGTGGCGCGCCAACTCCAGTTGGATCGCTTCTCAATCGACCAACTCTTCCTTCCGCGGTTGAACATTCGCCTGGGAACCCAGTACCTGGCCGACCGCCTGGCACAGTTCCAGGGCAACATCGACCGGGCGGTGGCCAGCTACAATGCCGGGCCCGACCCCGTTTCCCTCTGGCTCAGCGAGGGCGATTACCGGGAAGCCGCCGAGTTCGTGGAAAATATTCCCTTCACCGAGACCAGGAACTACGTCAAAATCTTCCACCGCAACTACCAATTGTATAAACGGCTCTACGGTGACGAATTCCGTGAATAGCGCAACTGCGGCGCCACCCCACCGCAGCAGCCTTCGCCTTCCAGTTCGGCTTATGCGATCGCCCCAACGTCGCGATTTACAGGAATAATTTATATGGATGAACAGGACAAACAGGCTTGTCTCGGGGAGTCCCAGATCCTGCAATTCCGGGCATCACTTGAACGGACTATTAACATCGATGCACAGGATATGCAGGATTTGGTTTTGGGAGTTTGCAGTGCCCTGATCCCGGGCATCCGCAAATCCGTTTCGGATCGTCTCGCCGGTTAACACCTTGTGCAGCACGCTCTCGTGCTGTTAATCCTGTGCATCCTGTGCATCGATGTTCAAAAACCAATTCCGATCGCCCGCGCCCATCCGACGCTCCTCACCGCAGCAGCCTTCGCTGACGGGTACATTCCCGGAACATCCTTAGTGGATCAAGCAGTCGGCGTCTTGGAGATCGCTTCCAACCCCAGTTCCCGGATCGCGATTTCCCGGATCTTGAACTTCTGGATTTTTCCCGTAATGGTCATGGGGTAGCTGTCCACGAACTTGATATACCGCGGAATCTTGAACTTGGCGATCTTGCCCCGACAGAAGTCCTTGAGGTCGCGCTCCGTGGTCATCCCCGGCTCCTTCAGTTGGATCCAGGCCAGGACTTCTTCGCCCATCCTGGCATCGGGCACGCCCACCACCTGGACGTCGCTCACTGCCGGATGGGTGTAGAGAAACTCCTCGATCTCACGGGGATAGACGTTCTCACCGCCACGGATGATCATGTCCTTCACCCTTCCGGTGATCCTGCAATAGTCCTCTTCGTCCAGGGTCGCCAGATCCCCGGTGTGCAGCCAGCCCTCGGAGTCGATGGCTTCCCGTGTTGCCCTCGGATTCCTGTAATAGCCGCTCATCACCAGGTAGCCGCGAGTGCACAGCTCTCCGGGAGTCCCCCGGGGCGCCACCTCGCCTGAATCGGGATCGACGATCTTGACCTCGGTATGGGGCAAGGGCCTCCCCACCGTGGTGACTCGGGTCCGGAGCGGATCGCTCACCCCGGTCTGGGTGATTACCGGGGAACTCTCGGTCAATCCATAGGCAATGGTCATCTCCCGGCAGTGCATTTTGTCGACCACCTGTTTCATCACCTCGATGGGACAGGGAGAACCGGCCATGATTCCGGTCCGCAAGGAACCCAGATCGACCTGGGAGAATTCGGGGTGCTCCAGTTCGCGAATGAACATGGTCGGCACCCCGTAGACAGCCGTGCATCGCTCTTTCTCTACAGCCTTCAGCGTGGTCCAGGGATCGAAGGACTCGGCGGGAATGACCATGGCTGCTCCGTGAACGGCGCAGGCCATGTTGCCCAGCACCATGCCGAAGCAGTGGTAGAAGGGCACCGGAATGCAGACGCGGTCCCGGCAGGTGAGCTCCATCCGCTGACCCACCAGGTAGGCGTTGTTGACGATGTTGTGGTGAGTGAGCACGGCCCCCTTGGGATAACCGGTGGTTCCGGAGGTGTACTGGATGTTGATGGGGTCGAGAGGGCTCAAGGAAGTTCCCGTCTTCCCGTCCTCCCCCTCTGAATCGATGGCCTGCCCAGCGGAAACCACCTCATCCCATCGACCCATGCCCGCCAGGGGCTCCCCATCCCCAGCCAGGACCAGGTTTCTGAGGTGAGGAAGGCTTTCAGACCGCCAGTCATTTGGCCCGGCTTCAACGGCTTCCGGACAGATCTCGGCAATCATCTCCAGGTAGTTCGCCGACCTGAAACCATGAATGGTGATGAGCGTCTGAGTCTCCGACTGTTCCAGGGCATAGTGAAGCTCACGCGACCCGTACCCAGGGTTGATGTTGACCATGATGGCACCGATCCGCGCCGTGGCGAATTGGGTCAGGACCCATTGGGAGCGGTTGGTCGCCCAGATGGCGACCCGGTGTCCCTTCCCCACTCCCATGGCCGTCAGTCCACGGGCGACCCGGTCCACCTCTTCCAGGAACTCTCCCCAGCGCAAGCGGACTCCCTCGGCAACCACTACCAGGGCCTCCCGCTTTGGATACATGGCTGCCGTCCGCTCCAGAACGGCTCCAATGGTCGAATCGAGCAGGGGAACGTCCCCGGGTCCGCGAGCGTAGCTCAGACTCTGTCGGCTGGTGTTCATTGCTGATCTCCTCGCAGCAGGGACGCGGACTCGCTCACCGGCGTGGCGGAGCCGGTTTCCGGAATGTGCATCCGCGTCAATGGGATGCCGTGGGAAAGTTGCGGGCCATTATAGCCGATGGGCGCCGGCTCGCAGCGCTTCCAGCGGGGGCAGCCTGTTGAGACCGCGACTGGCCAGCAAACCGACGAGCACGGTTACGGCCGTTACCAGCAGGCACACTCCCAGACTAGGGAGAAAAGCCGGCACAAAGGGGGACTGGAAGACCAGGCGGGCCAGGACCCAGCTTCCCAGCCAGGCCAGCAGCACTCCTCCCAACGCGGCCACGCCCGCCAGGCAGAGGTACTCCACCCCGAGGATCAGAAATACCTGGCGTCTGGATGCTCCCAGTATCCTGAGGAGGGCGCCTTCCCTCAGGCGCTGATACCTGCTGTTCCCCACCACCGCAACCAGGACGGTCAGGCCGGCGACGATGCTGAACAAGGCCATGAACCGAAGGACGAACGAGACTTTTTGCAGGAGTTCGTCAATGGTCTCCAGAATCAGCGCCAGGTCGATGACCGAAACGTTGGGGAAACGCTTGACCGCTGCTCGCTGAATGGCCGCGGCCCTGGGCCCCGTTTCGGTCCGGGTCACCAGGACATGAAACTGGGGGGCTTCCTCCAGTACTCCGGGAGGAAAGACCACGAAGAAATTGGGTTGGACCTTGCGCCAGTTCACTCTACGGATGCTGCCCACCCGGGTCGTGACCAGCATTCCCTGGACGTCGAAAACCAGCTCGTCTCCCAAGCCGGCTTGCAGGCGGCGCGCAATCCCTTCGTCCAGGGAGACGAGAGGGGGACCGTCACCCTCCCCGTTCCCAACCGGCCACCTTCCCCGAAGCAATTCCTCGTTCTCCAGCAGCCCTCCCCGGTAGGTGGACCGGTACTCCCGCCTCAGGGCCCAGGCCGGGATGGTGTTTCCGGGGTCTTTCAATTGTTGGGCAACGCTCTTCCCCCGGATCGATTGCAGTCGCATGGCCACCACCGGCACATCCTGAAGCACGGGCGCCCCAAATCCACGCAGCAGGTCGGAAAGCTCCGCCTTCTGGTCACCCTGAACATCGAACAGCACCATGTCGGGCTGACCGCTGCCGGCTGCTCTCAGGATCTGGCCGAGCAGTCCCTGGTGCACCAGGTAGAGGAGCATCATCAGGAAGGTGGCGAAGCCGATGGACAGCACCAGGACCACGGTCTGGTTGTGGGGGCGGTGGAGGTTGGCCAATCCCTGGCGCCAGGGGTAGGGCCAGGAGCCCGGAAAGAACTTTCGAATCAGCATCATGCCCAGCCGTGCAGACGCCGCCAGCAGTGCCAACGAGATCAACAGACCGAGCACAAAGGCCACGGCATCCATCCAGCGCCGGGTGTGGACCAGCGCAAAACCCAGGATGGCGGCCACAATGGCCAGGCGAACCAGCCACTGGGCCCAGTCAAAGGGCTGCCGGCCGGCCTCGTAGTCCATCCGCACGGCCGCCAGGGGGGAGACTCTGCGAAGGAACAACAGCGGCTGAATCGAGAACAACCAGGCCAGGATCAGTCCGATGAGCCCGGCCCCGGCCAATGCGCTCCAGGACAGGTTGAAGGGAATGTCCACCGGCAAGAAGTCCCGCAGGATGCCCGGCAGAAAATATTGCAGACCTACTCCCAGCAGGATGCCGCCAAGGATGCCGGCCAGACTCATTCCCAGGGCCTGACAGAGGTAGACGGATAGCGTCTGAGGCGCCTTGGCTCCCAGGCAGCGCAACAGGGCGGCCGTAGGCACCTTGCGTTTGACGTAGACGTGGACAGAACTGGCCACTCCCAGTCCCCCCAGCAGCAGAGCGATGAACCCGACCAGGTTCAGGAAATCGGCCGAATTCTCCAGGATTCGTCCCAAGCGGGCCTTGCGCTCGGCCACCGTTTCGGCCCGCAGGCGATACTCCAGCAGTTGCGGCTGGATCCCCCGAAGCAAGGTCGCCAGGTCAACCCCGTCTTCGAACTTGAAATAGACCCGGTAGGAAGCCGTGCTTCCCCACCCCAACAGCCCGGTCTCTTCCAGGTAGGCGAGGGGAATGTAGACCCGTCCACCCACCAGGTTGCTCCCCAGAAACTCGCCCGGCATTTGCCTGAGCCGTCCGGCGATACGAAACGACCGATTCCCGATCCGGATGACTTCTCCCAGGCGAGCCTGGAACTGATCCATCAGGCTCTCTTCGACCAGGGCAAAGGGACCCTGATCGAGTCGGGCGGACGCATGGGGCGGGTCCACCTCCACGGTGCCGTAGAATGGAAAGGCCGTCTCGCCGGCCCGCACCTGGGCCAGCCGGCTACCGTCTCTTGCGGGGAAATGCACCATCGAGGAGAATCGTACCTCGCGGGCCTGAGTTCCACCCAGTCCGTCCACCAGAGCTTCAGCCTCGCCGGTGAGAGGCTGCCGGCCGCTAAGCAGCAGGTCGGCCCCCAGCAAGGACTTGGCCTGGAGGTCCAGAGCCGTTTTCAGGTTGGCGCGGAAGCCGCTGATGGCCACCAGGGCGGCCACGCCCAAAACGATGGAGGCGGCGAACAGCAACAACTGTCCGCGGCTGGACCTGCTGTCCCGCCAAGCCATTTTCCAGGGCCAGGAGGTGAAAATGGATCTCATGGGAGGCGCCTCAGGACGGCTCCGATTCGGTACGGGACGAATCCCGGAGATCACCTGACAGGGTCTGTTGCGGGATTTGTTCCGGTGGCCGGATGGAGTCGGAGTCCCGATCGGAAGTGATCTTCCCACCCTTGAGGGTCAGAATCCGTCGGGTCTTCCCGGAGAGCTCCAGGTCGTGGGTCACCACCAGCAGAGCGGTGCCGAAGCCCCGGTTCATCTCCAGAAGCAAGTCGATCACCTTCTCGCCGGTATCGGCGTCCAGGTTTCCGGTCGGTTCGTCGGCGAATAGTATCCTGGGGCGATTGACGAAAGCCCGGGCCAGACCGACTCTCTGTTGCTCCCCACCCGACAGTTGCACCGGGTAATGGTGGGCGCGATCCTCCAGTCCCACCCGGCTCAGCAGCTCCCAGGCCCAGGTTCTGCCGGGTTTTCCCCGCAACTCCAACGGCACCATCACGTTTTCCAGCGCCGTCAGGGTCGGGACAAGCTGAAAGGTCTGAAACACGAACCCCACCGACCGGTTTCTCAGCTCCGCCAGTCGGTCCTGGTCGAGGTCGCCCAGATTCTGACCGTTGAGCACAACCGATCCCGAGGTGGGACGGTCCAGGCCCGCGCACAGTCCCAGCAAGGTGGTCTTGCCGCTGCCGGAAGGACCGAGGACCGAGCAGGTTTCCCCGGGCCCCAGCGAGAAGGTGATGTCGTCGACCACGGTGAGCAGACGCTCGCCGCTCCGATAGCGCTTGGTGAGTCGGTTCACTTGCAACACCGGAGGGTCAGGACCTGCGGGGGAATTCAAGAAGCGACCTCCGGGAATGGACGGGAATCCTTCGGATGTGGTTGGTCGAGATTGGTATTGGGGTCGCCCGGCAAGGCGCGAGAGCCGGAACCGAATCGGCGATCCACCGGGCCTTATTGTTGCACAGTTCCGCCTCGTTCATAATAGTAACGCCTACCTGGAGGTGAGTGGAGAGTGAAGAGTGGTCAGGCGAGGGTTTCGGGAGCAGCAAGCACCCAATGAGATGACTGCGCTTATTTGAAACAAACGCAGGTGAACCACAAAGGCCAAAAAAAGTAATCCACGAAGACACACGAAGAACGACGAAGGGACACGAAGCGGGACGGCTCTGCCACATTGACAGGGCTGTGGCCCGGCAACCCGGGCCGCGCCCTCGGGTAGGCTTCATCCCATGACTTTTGTTTGCTGGAAACCGGTTCAAAGGCGAGCGAGCTTTTTGCAAGATTCGCAGCGAGGCAGGTAATCTTGCCGGTAAACCGAAGGTTCTGCCTCTTTCAATATGGGATGCGACCTGGTGAAGAGTGCTTTCTAACCACAAAAAGCACAAAAGGCACAAATTGTGTTTTTGTGCCTTTTGTGGCCATCTCCGGTAAACGCCCCG
>JAPVWS010000231.1 GCA_027493295.1 Candidatus Versatilivorator vitaminiformans
CAGGGCCTCCCTCATGGCGATGGTTTCGCTCATGAGCTTGGCGTTCTGAATGGCCACGGCCGCCTGGTTGGCCACCGAGGTCAACAACTGCATTTCCTCACGGGAAAAGCTCCGCTCCTGGGAGCTGTAGAGATTGAACACGCCAATCACCAGATCCTTGATCATCAGCGGAACGGAGACCAGGGAGCGGAGTCCTTCCCGGCGAGCCAGGTCCCGATAGGCATAGCCCCGCTCCTGGGTGACGTCGCGGATGACCAGAGGCTTGCGGCCCTTCACCACCCGGCCCAGCAGGCTGCGGTGGACCGGAAGGTTGGGCTTGGAGGCATAGTCTTGACTGAGGCTGTGGGTGGCCTTGATTTCCAGCTCCTTGCCCTCGTCGTCCAGCAACATGATGGAGCAGATGGGAGAGTTCATGGCCTCCGCGATCATGCCCACGATGAACTGGAGCATCTCGTCCAGGAAATGGTGGGAGGTGATGGTCTGGCTGACGTTGGAGAGGGTCTCCAACTGAAGGGCCTTCCGCCGGGCCTCTTCATAGAGGCGGGCGTTTTCAATGGCGGCGCCGACCTGGTTGGCGATGGTCATCAACAGGGTCTTCCCGCTGGCGGAGTGGCGATGGGGCCGGCGGTGCTGCACGTTGATGACCCCGATCACCTCGTTCTTGGTGATGACCGGAACCGAAAGAAAGGCCTGATACCGATCTTCCGGCAGGTTGTGGAACAGTTTGAAGCGGGGATCGTTGCTGGCGTCCTTTTGGATGGCGACCGGCTGTCGCTCCTGAGCCACCCAGCCGGTAATTCCCTCCCCCAGCCTCACCTTGATGCGGCCGATGATCCTGGGGTGAGGGTTCTTGGAGGCCCGCAGCACCAACTCTTCCCTGGCCTGGTCCAATAGGTAAAGGAGACACGAATCTCCCTTGGTCACGTGGGTTACCAGATCGACGATTTCGTGCAGGACGTCTTTGAGGTTCAGATTTCCGCTGATCGCCCGGCTGATCTGGTACAGGATGGCGACTTCCTGCTCCTTGAGTCTCAGGGCGGACCGCAGCCGGCTGGGGCTTTCGGCTGAAACGTTCCGGCTCCTTCGTTCCGCGGTATTGGACATCGGGATTCCCGTCGAATGGAGGGTTACGGCGAGTGGCCGAATCATAGCACAGCACCCCGCCCATTCCTACCGGACGGGTGCGGCCGGGAACCGCCTTCAGGATTGGGCCAGGCGCGCCGCAAAGCCCGCCGGTCTGCCGGAATCCCAGGCGACCAAACGAGGTTTTGGAACCATTGGAATCAATCGGATGGGAGGTTCTGAAATACCTTGGCGATGAGGACGTTGGAGTGGTTTGCCTGGTAGGGGATCCATGCCCGATCTCTCTTCGATCTCTTCCAGATTTCGGTGTGATCAGAGTTTTCCGGGTAAATTCAACGGCGTCCTCTGTTTCTTCACTCGAAGGGAAGCAACAGTTGTTTCGGCGGTTTCTTGGGGAAGGAAATGTAGTCGACATTTCCCGCTCGCCAGGTCCGGTCAGGCCACTGCTTCGCCGGGCAGACGTCCCAGGGTAGCTGCTTGTTCCTTTCCAGAGTCAAGCTCTGGTTGCAACGGGTGCACCGGTAGACAGGCGGGTTGGACTGTTGCAGGGTCCACGTGTGCTTCATTGGACAAGTCCGATCCGTTCAGGCGTTCGCGTCAACCAACCTTGCGCCATGCACCGCCCCCGGTCTTCACCACCACCGTCGATTCCCCTCCCTCCCCCCGGGAACCGCAAATCCCTTCTTGGGGCTTGACCCGACTCCCGGGGACAGACTCCTGCTGCGCCGTTGCCACAGCGGCGGGTCTTGGCAACCTGCCGAGGTCTGTCAAGCGAACGGATCGAGGATTGTCAGACTCGCGATGCGCCGGCCTGGCTGCAGATCCTCCGTTAGCAGAACGTCGCATCCGGCTTCGAGCGCTGAGGCGACGATCAGAGCGTCATAGAAGCCGAAGCCGTGCGATCGGGCCAAGGCAACGGCTTCCGTGTGGGTTTCGATACCGATGGGACGGACCGGATCGAGCGCAGTTCTCAGATCGGCGATAGCTTCGTCGATAACGTCCCACTCAAAGGCGAACTTGCGGCGAAGAACGGAAGCGAACTCGCTCAGGACCTGCACACTGATCACCCCACCCGCCAGGATTGCCTGTCGCGCCACCTCGCTCTTGGCTCCGCTGCCCTGGGCGTAAATCAGAATGTTGGTGTTGAGGAACGCGATCACCGGGAGTTGGCCTCCTCACGGTCGAACACATAATCGTCGGGAATGGACAATGCACGAGCGCGCATGCGTTCGACAGCCAGCGCCCGCCGTTCATCTCTTGCGACAGCGATGCGATTCGGTGCCGCCGATACGACCTCCAACAGGTCTCCCGGCTTCAGACCGAGGTCCTCAACCAGTGTCTTGGGTAGTCGAACGGCGAGACTGTTGCCCCATTTGGATACTTTCATAATATCCTCAAAGATATCCAATCAATTAGTATATCACAGACGATGGTCTCGATAGACGGTTGTCCTTGACCACCCTGATCAAGAAAAACTGCGGAGCATGGGGGTGCCGTCCGAACCGGAACGCGCTGCCGGCATCCGGCAATGCCAGGCACGAACTTGAGGGAGGGTAACAAGGGAGGCAAGAGGGCGATGGAGCGGGAGGAGTCACGCCCTCTCTGAGGCAGGCTGCTGCAGATTATCGGATCAGCACCCGGGGTCCCTGGTACTTGTAGGGCTCCTCGATGTGCTTTTGGGCGATCTGCTGGGCGCCCTGGGTGTTGTCGTTGGTGTCCAGGGCCTTCTGGTACTCGTTGAGAGCCCGGTCCCGTTGACCCGCCATATCGAAGATCCTGCCCAGGTTGACGTAGCACCAGACTTCAATCCACTGCGGGTCCAGATCGCCGTTGAGGGCCTCCCGGAAGGAGTTGGCGGCGGATTGGGTGCTGCGCTGCTCCAGGAATACTTCGCCGATCCGGAAGAAGGCCAGCGAACTTCTCTTTTTCAACTCGATCGCCTGTTGGTACTGGGAAATGGCTGCAGTGTACTCACCCATCCTTCTGAGCTCGTCCCCCTTGGCGATGAGAGTAGCCAGGTGAATGTCGTCGGAGACCCGCAGCAGGCGATGGTTGGGGTCGATGACCGCCCTGATCGGCTTTCCGAAGGTCGCGACCGAAAAGTAGGACTCCGTGCCCATGACCTCGATCTGCTTGGTCTCGGGCTCACCCTCCGTCTCGATCACAATTTCCATCGGCATCTTGAAAAGGTCCAGGTCCTGCGTGATGACTCCATCCACCCGGAAACCGTCCTTGATGCGGTAAGTGGTGAATTCGTACTGGAATTCGGGCACGCCGGTCTGTTCAATCCACTGGGAGAAGAAATACCCCAGGTCCGTTTCCGAAATCTTCTCGGCCAGGGCCTTGAAGTCTCCAATGGAGGCGGTCTTGTAACCGTAGTCGTAGACGAATTGCTTCATCAGCTCAAACCACTTCTCGTCGCCGATCACCGCCCGAAGCATGTGCAGGACGTAGGCTCCCTTGTTCTTGAGAACGGAGTTGTACTCGGGCGAGTAGAGGTCCAGAAGATTGGCGTTGAGAATGGAGGACTCGCCTTCATAGAGCAGGGCCGCCACGGCCACTTCCCTGAGCTGTTCGGCAAACTCCTCCTGGCTGGAAACGCTTTCCTGATAGAGCAGGGCCGAGTAGGAGGAGAATCCTTCTTTCAGCCACAGGTCCCGCTCGGTCCGGGGGATGATGAGGGAACCCCACCACTGATTGGAGATCTCCTTGGCCAGCAGGTTGACGTTCGGCTCGGGACCGAAGGCCCGGTCGGCCAGGAACTGAATGCCCGGCGAGGAAAAACCCAAGAGGGAATCGTCGTCGATCACCGCCACCCTGAAGGTCCGGGAGGGATAGGGCGCAAACTTGTCGGAGTAGAGGTCCAGCAGTTCTCCGATCACCCGGGTATGGGCATCCAGGAAATCCCGCTTGTGGTCCATGACGTAGTACCGCAACTCCACCGGGCCCACTTGGACCGGAATTTCATTGAAAGGGGCGGCCGCCAGCGAGCCGGGAAAGTCCTGCTGCCGGTTCACGATGGTGAAGGTCTCCTGCTCCTCCTGCCGATCCAGGGAAACCAGCTCCCCGTCCATGGCAACCAGGTAACCCCGGGGAACTGTCACCCGAAAGGTGGCCCTGGCCCGATCCTCACGATATCCGTGCGTGGGAAACCATCGACTGGCGTCCAGCAGGTAACACAAGTCCTCGCTTACCCGGGCGGTAGCGACGCCGAAAAGGGGAGAGTGCTCGGCGGAGAAGAGCCTGCCGTCATATTCAATCACCAGGGAGGCGGCCTCTCCCGAATCGAGCCACCGAGGGAATTGGACTTCCAGGAGGTGCTGGTCGAAATCCTGCTGAAATGCAAGCAGATCGGGATCTTGCGCGGCTGGGTCAGGAGCGGGAAGTTCGGGGTTGGAAGCGGGCTTGGGGG
>JAPVWS010000232.1 GCA_027493295.1 Candidatus Versatilivorator vitaminiformans
GGAGACGGAGCCTGCAGCAACGTGGGCAGCGGCTGTTGCACGCCCGACCGTTGGGCCCTGATGGTGGGCACTTCAGGCGCCATGAGAGTCATGGGCAAGACGGAACAGCCCTCGGTCCCACGGGGGCTGTGGTGCTATCGGGCCAACCGGAGCCGCTTCGTCATGGGAGGCTCTCTCAGCAACGGAGGACTCCTGTTCGAATGGATGAGGGAGACGCTTCGGCTGGAGCGGGACTCCGAGGCTCTGGAGAGCGGACTGGCGGAGATGGCCCCGGATTCCCATGGACTGACCCTTTTGCCCTTTCTGGCCGGAGAGCGCAGCCCGGGTTGGCAATCCAAGGCCCGCGCGGCCGTAACGGGCCTGAGCCTGCACACCCGTCCCATTGAAATCCTGCGGGCTTCGCTGGAATCGGTGGCCTACCGGTTTGCAAAAATCGCCTCACTGCTGGAGCCTGCAGTCCCGGAGGATCGAGAGATTGTGGCTTCCGGCGGGGCGCTGCTGCAATCGCCTGCCTGGCTGCAGATCATGGCGGACGTGTTGGGACAGCCGGTGGTGGCTTCGGCGGTGAAGGAGGCCTCCAGCCGGGGCGCAGCCTTGCTGGCCCTGGAAGCCCTGGGTTTTCTCGACGGCATCGAGGAGGTGGAGACTCCTCTGGGAGCACGCTTCAATCCGTGTCCGGAACGGCACCAGCGTTACCGGAAGGCTCTGGAAAGGCACGACCGGCTCTACCGCCTGCTGCTGCCGTAGCCCGCATTTCTCTACCCGGGTGGGCCGTTCATGACGCTGGGATTTTGATTGTGTCGGCCGGAGCCGGGGGGTAAAGTTTGTTACCGATGGACTCGCGGGGATCTGGAGTCCCGACACGCACTGTGGGAGGTTTCGATGGACAGCCGGAATTTGAGTCGTATAGGGACGAGTCCGCTCCTGGACTTGCAGCAACAGGGTCAAAGCGTCTGGTGCGATTCGATCAGCCGATCCCTGCTGGATTCTGGCGAGTTGCGCCGCATGATCGCCGAGGATGGCTTGCGCGGGGTGACCTCCAACCCCTCCATCTTCGAGAAGGCCATCGACGGCGGCACCGACTACGACGGGGAGATCCGCACCATGGCCGGGGCGGGATTCTCCGCCACCAGGATCTACGAAGTGCTCGCCATCAAGGACATTCAGGGATCTGCCGATCAGTTCAGGGCTCTCTTCGAGACGACCGGGGGTGGAGACGGCTACGTCAGCCTGGAGGTCTCGCCCCACCTGGCCCACCGGACCCGGGAAACGGTGGAGGAGGCCCGCCGCCTGTGGAAAGCCGTGGCTCGACCCAATCTGATGATCAAGGTTCCCGCGACTCCGGCCGGCATGCCCGCCATCCGTCAACTGCTGGGAGAGGGGATCAACGTCAACGTCACCCTGATGTTTTCCATGGAGCACTATCTTCAGGTGGCCGAGGCCTACCTGCAGGGAATCGAGACTCTGGCCGCCTCCGGGCGCACCGCCCCGGTCGCCTCGGTGGCCAGCTTCTTTGTCAGCCGGGTCGACACGGTCGTCGACAAGCTGCTGCAGGACCTGGAATCACGAGCCGGCAGCGCTACGGAGAAAGAACGCTGCCGGACCCTCCAGGGCCGAGCCGCTGTTGCCAATGCCCGCCTGGTCTATCGGAAATTCAGGGAAATCTTCGGCGGAAGCCGCTTCCTCGCGCTCAAGCGACAAGGCTTCCGGGTGCAGCGCCCCCTGTGGGCCAGCACCAGCACCAAGAATCCCAGCTATCGGGACGTGCTCTACGTGGAAACCCTGATCGGACCCGACACGGTGAACACCATGCCCCTGTCCACACTCTCGGCCTTTCGGGACCACGGGGAGGTGAGAGCCACCCTGGAAAAAGGCGTGGAGGATGCCCGGCAGACCTTCGTCCGGCTGCAGGAGTTGGGAATAGACATGGACGCGGTGACCCTCAAGCTGCAGCAAGACGGCGTCAAGCTCTTCGCCGACGCCTTTGACCGGCTGCTGGCCTCCATCCAGAGTAAACAGCAAGCGATCCTCAGCGCCTGACGATTCCGGCTTCCACTCCCTGCCTCATCGGCCGACGCCTGGCGGCCACGCTTCTGCCATTCCCCCTCAATACGTGTTGGGCCCAATTGGGGAGGGACGTGCTTGGCCGTATCGGTCGGGCACTGCTTTGTGGAAGGGTGCACCTGAATCGCCGACTACAAGGCTGCGGCAGCGCGGGGTTCACACGACCCCGGGCTGCCGCGTCCACTCCCAGATGGTCGCCGACTTGGCTGCCAAACCAAAATCGTCAAATGCTCCACCGTGTTCGCCCAGCAGGCGACCCTAAGCCGCAGCTACGCTGCTCTATAAGGAATGCTTGTAGGAGACTCTCTCACGGCTGACCAGCCTCAACCGCGGCTACGCTGCTCTCTCCTAACCCACAACGGTGCCGGGGGAAAAGGATTTTTAGGAAATTTTCCCCGGCTGCCGGGCCGGGAACGCCAGCTTGGCCGGCGTCCCCGATGTGACCCGTGGGGCGCCCCCGCCATTGCGTTTCAGCTCACCGAATCCGCCGGTTTCTGGCTGGCGATCCTGGAGATTCTGCTCCAGGAAAGGCCTTCTCGATGGAGCAGAATGAATCCCAGCAGCAGGAGCGGGACCATGGAAACCATGTAGCAGCCGTTGCTGATGCCGGCCGCTTGGGAATTCGGGTCCTGGGTTGACAGGAAGGGCGCGAAGAAGTGGGTCAGGGCCAGTTGCATGAAGAACTGGAACCCACCCACCCCTCCCGGTGTGGGAATGGCGACCCCCACAACCGTAATCACCGTCAGCAGGAGCGCACCCGTCAGAGGGAAGTCGCTCAGGTAGGCCCTGGCCAGAAACCAGAGCTGCAAGCTGATGGTAATCCAGATGGCCAGGGAGAGAGCCGTGACCTTGACCCGTTCTCCGCCCTTTCCCAGCGCCCTGAAGCCGTCCCCAAAGGAAACGATGATGCGGGACAGTCGTCCCGGGATCGTTCCGGTCCAGTCCCAGCGGCCGGCAAGGTAGACCATGGCCAGCAATGCCAGCGCCAGGATGGGGCCCCCGATCAACGAGAATCTCTGAATGGCCAGCATGAATTCCTGGCCCCGCTCGGAATTAGGGGGGTGTTGTCCGGAGAACAGAGCCAGGTAGACCGCAAAGATCCCGGCCACGGTGATGAGGTCCAGCAACCGTTCCAGCAGAGAGGTGGCAATGACCGAGGCGGCCGGTATTTTCTCCTTCCTGGCCAGCACCACCGAGGCCACCACTTCGCCGGCACGCGGAGGAATCAGGTTGATGACGTACTTGGCTACCGTCAGGGAAAAGAGTCCCTGGTAGGCCAGGGGACGCTTGACGGGGGACAGCAGGACTCCCCATCTCCAGGCGCGCAGCCCCATGTGAAGCAGTGTCAGGCCCAGACCGGCCAGCAGGAAGACCGGCCGTCCCTGCAACATCACCCTCCAGGACTGCCCCCAGTCGGGAACGCTGAAATAAATCAGCGAACCGACCAGAAGCGTCAGGCTCAAGCTGACGATCCAGGGGAACAGCGCTCTCATTGTGGTCGATTCCGAGTCCGGAAGCTATCGGTGTGACAGTCCCTGAAATGGCCTCCGCCGGGCCGGCAGGGCGGAGCAACCCTACCACGCCGGGGACGCCATCACAAGCTGAGGAAAATCCCATCCACAGGCAGTGTTGTGGACTCTGGGAGAGCGGCGGAGCCACGGTTGGCTTCACTGTTCCTGCCGCCGGCAGTCACTCATGGGGCGCCGCCGCTGACCCTCCCGACCCCTGTGGTATACTCGCGCTCCAACCGGACACGGGAACGGGGCGAATTCCGGGACCGTATTTCTCGCCGGGGTCGTGATCGTGGCGGGCGCGGCCCGGTTGCCGAGGGGAAATGAGTCAGCTCGATCGTCTCAAAGGCAGGATGGCGGAAGTCTCCGATCTCAAGGCGGCTGCCGCGCTGTTGAGTTGGGACCAGCAAACCTACATGCCGAGCGGCGGAGCGGCGGCCCGGGCCGAGCAGATCGCTACCCTGGAGAAGCTCGCCCACGGGCGCTTCGTCTCCGAGGAAGTAGGTGCCTGGCTGGAGGGGGCGGCTGCCGAGACCCGGGCCCACGCCTACGAATCGGACGGCGCCAGCCTGGTGCGGCTGACCCGGCGGGACTACGACAAGGCCCGCAGAATTCCGCCGGCGCTGGTGGAGGAACTGGCGCGACAGACCTCGCTGGGAATGGAGGTTTGGGTGAAGGCCCGCAGTCAGTCCGACTTCAGCCAGTTTCAAGGCCCGCTGCAGACCCTGGTGGATCTCCAGCGGGAGCTGGCCGACTGCCTGGGATATCGGGAGAGAAGATACGACGCTCTGCTCGATCAGTATGAGCCGGGCATGAAGTCGGCAGATCTTGACCGACTCTTTGCCGATTTGAAGAGCGGCCTGGTTCCGCTGGTTCAGGACATCTCCCGGAAGCTGGACAGTGTCCAGGATGGAGTTTTGCGCCAGCGATTCCCCATCGACAAGCAGACGACCTTTGGCCTGGAAATGGCGAAGGAGATGGGCTTCGACCTCAGTGCCGGACGCCAGGACCAGTCGGTCCATCCCTTCTGCACCTCTTTTTCCAACCGGGACGTTCGAATCGCTACCCGCTTCGACGAGAGGTTTCTCCCGTCGGCCCTATTCGGCACGCTTCATGAAACGGGCCATGCCCTCTACGAACAGGGAGTGAGCACGGCCTTTGAGCGCACCCCGCTGAGCGGCGGCACCTCCCTGGGCATTCACGAGTCCCAGTCGCGGTTGTGGGAAAATCTGGTGGGCCGCAGCCGGGGGTTCTGGAAATTCGCCTACCCGGGGCTTCAGCGCGCCTTTCCTCAGCAGTTGGCAGGCTGCTCCCCGGAAGCCTTCTATCGGGCCATCAATCGTGTCGAGCCTTCCCTCATCCGGGTGGAGGCAGACGAGGTGACCTACAATCTGCATATCATGCTGCGGTACGAGCTGGAAACCCAACTGGTCGAGGACAATCTTCCGGTGGCGGACCTGCCGGAGGCGTGGAACGCTAGGATGCGAGACTATCTGGGAATCACTCCGCCCAACGATGCGCTGGGCGTGCTCCAGGACGTCCACTGGTCGCACGGCCTGTTCGGTTATTTCCCGACCTACTCCCTGGGGAATCTGATATCGGTGCAGCTTTACGACCGGGCCAAAAGGGAAGTCCCCGGCATCCCGGATGCTATCGAGCGCGGGGAGTTCTCGCCGCTGCTGGGTTGGTTGAGAGAGCGCGTCCATTGCCATGGCCGGAAATTCATGCCCGCCGAACTGGTCCGTAGGATCACGGGAGAGGATCTGAGGGCCGCGCCCTTCGTGAGCTACCTGAAGGCCAAGTATGGGGAGTTATACGACTGATTCGCTACCCGCGGTGAGGGGAACACCCAGCGTCACCAGGCCGGGACCCCGACCGGAGTCAAGGAAGAGCTCTGACATGAAGCAACCCGATTCAAGCCCCATCCGTCATGACTGGAGCCTGGAAGAAATAGGGGGCGTCTACACCCTGCCCCTTCCCGAGCTGATCTTTCGCGCCCAGAGACTGCACCGCCGGCACCACTGCGCCGAGGAGGTGCAGGGGTGTTCGCTTCTCAGCATCAAGACCGGGGGGTGTCCGGAAGACTGCGGCTACTGCCCTCAATCGGCCCGTTACGATACGGGCGTTGCCGGACAGAAGCTCTTGAGCCCCGAGCAGGTGCTGGCCACTGCGCGGGAGGCGCGCCGGCAGGGAGCGACCCGCTTTTGCATGGGGGCGGCCTGGCGCCAGGCTCCCGAAGGTGACGAGTTCGAGAAAGTGTTGTCCATGGTGCGCGGCGTCAAGGAGCTGCGCATGGAGGCCTGCTGCACCCTGGGGATGTTGTCGCAGCCGCAGGCGGATGCCTTGGCCGAGGCGGGACTGACCGCCTACAACCACAACCTGGACACCTCGCCCGAATTCTACGGCCGCATCATCTCCACCCGGACCTACCGGGATCGCCTGGAAACCCTGGAGCGGGTGCGAAACGCCGGCGTCAGCGTCTGCTGCGGCGGGATAATCGGGATGGGGGAGAGCCAGCGGGACCGCTGGCGCCTGCTGGAGGAGTTGGCCACCCAGGATCCCCACCCGGAGAGCGTGCCCATCAATCTGCTGGTTCGGGTGGAAGGAACCCCGCTGGCGGATCAGGAAGCGGTGGATCCTTTCGAAATGGTCCGCATGATCGCGACCGCCCGCATCCTGATGCCGGAGGCCATGGTGCGCCTGAGCGCCGGACGCCTGTCGCTCTCGGATGAAGCCCAGGCTCTTTGCCTGCTTGCCGGCGCCAATTCCGTCTTTATGGGGGAGCGCTTGCTGACGACTCCCAATCCCCAAACCGACCTGGATCGAGACTTGCTGGAACGCATGGGGATGCGGCTTCGGGAAGCCGAGACCTCAGCGGGCGCCGGTCGTCAGGACCTGCCAGAGCACTGAGGGCGCCTTCCGAAGCAGCCTTCTGCGAATGGTTCTATAGTCATGCCTGCCGGCCACGAAGTCGGAGGTGAAGTGTGGTAGCGTTCGACTTCGAGCACTGCCTTGAACCATGCCTGTTATGAAGTCGATCCCCAGCAGATGCCCCGCATGAAATTTCTCGAAATACCCGGCGGCACGGCGTAAATCCTCCACGAACTCCTGCCGGCAAAACTCCTGGCAATCCTTGGGATTCAAGCGCAAAAGTTCGAGGGCCAGCAACTCCCCTGAACGCGGTGCGTAGTAGATCCCCTCGCAGGTAATGGGGTCAACGAAGCCGGCCCTGCAAGCCCCGGAGGATTCCCCCGGCCGGTTCCGGGGCTGTGCTATAATCCCGGCCTGCTATTCTTGCTCCCTTCCTCCGAACTCCCCGTCGGCTTCCAACATGTCCGTGCAGAAGATTCTGGATTTGGAGAACCTGCTGGCGCAACGGGATCGTTTGCGTCAGGAGAACCAGCGGACGGTCTTCACCAACGGATGCTTCGATCTGCTCCACCCCGGCCATATCGATTACCTGAGCCGTGCCCGGAAAATGGGAGATGCCCTCATTGTCGGAGTCAACAGCGATCGTTCGGTCAGAGAGCTCAAGGGACCCCTGCGGCCCATCCTGACCCAGGATGAGCGGACCCGACTGCTCTCGGGGCTTGACAGCGTCGACTACATTACGGTCTTTGACGAGGATACGCCCCATCGGTTGATCGCGGCCCTGCTCCCCGACGTGCTGGTCAAGGGGGGCGACTGGACGGTGGAAACCATCGTGGGACGGCAGGAGGTAGAGGCGGCCGGGGGCAGGGTGGTCCCCCTGCCCTACCTGAAGGGTCAGTCCTCCACCGCAATCATTGAGCGCATTCTTCACCGCTACGGCCGGGAAGCTTAGCGGGGTTGACCCGGTGGCCAAGCCCCGGTCCTTCTGAATTCATTTCCCCATCGATGTGGCTACCCAATCTCTTCTTTCCCAACTGGCGCAGGACTCGCTCCTCCAATCGATTCCCCGTCAGGTCGATTCCGGGCCCTGTCGAATCGCCCTGTCCGGCATCGCCCCGGCTGCAAAACCCGCCTATCTGGCTCTCCTGCATCGGATCCTGAGTCGGCCGATTCTATTCGTCAGTGCCGGTGTCCCGGACCTGGAAGCCATGGCCGCCACCACGGCCTTCTATCACCGCGGCCTCTCCGGAAAGCCGGGAGAGCGGGTGGCCGCCTTCCCCGCACTGCAGCCGGGTCCCTATAGCGGTCTTTCACCCCACGCCGAGGCCGTGGAGCAGCGGACCCTGGCCCTCTGGAAGATGCACCGGCGGTCCCTGGATATTCTGCTCTGCGGGCCACGGCACTGGTGACTCGCTTGCCGGAGGTTCTTCCCGACCTCCGGCAGGTGCCCGAATTGGCTCCGGGCAGAGAGATTGTCCTGGAGGAGCTGATCGGCTACCTGAAACGGGCGGGGTACGTCAGGGAGGAGCCGGTGACCGGTGTGGGGACCTTTTCCCGCCGGGGAGGGATTCTGGATGTCTATCCCCCGGGCTGCCTCAATCCGGCCCGCATCGAGTTTTTCGGAGACGAGGTTGAATCGCTCCGGGAGTTCTCCGTCAGCTCGCAGCGGTCGGTGGGGCGCCTCGAGAGCGTGACTCCCGTTCCCATGAGAGAGACCTTTGTGGATCCCAATGCTCTGCGGGAGTGGGGCCGGGTGGCTTCGGAGAGGTGGAATCCTCAGGAGTTTCCCGCCTTCTTCGAGACCCAGGTGGTCCAGGCAAGCCGGGGAGAGCACTTCCAGGGGTTCGAGTTCCTGCATGGGCTGACGCTTCCCCTGCAGGAGCCGTTCCTGGACTACGCGTCCGATTTCGTGGTGGTGAGGGATGAGCCGGACGAGTTGGAGCAGGGATTGCGCCACTGGTGGGAGGGGATGGCCGAGGACCGGGAGGCGTTGAGCCGGCGCGGGTGGCCCAGCCTGAATCCGGAAGAACTCTTTCTGTCCCTGACCGAAGCCGGGGAAAGGCTGGAGGGCCGACCGGTCATCGACCTGAAACAACTGGGAATCACGCCGGGTCGGCAGTCCGCCCCTTCGTCCTCCTCGCTTCCGTCCGCGGGCGAGACGCCTGCCCGCCCAGTCGATTCAAGGTCTCGAGCGGCTGCCGCCCCGGCCCCGATCCATCTGGACTGTCAGACTGTGCCTGTCCGAAAGTACCACGGCGACATCGCCAGTCTGGCCCGGGACCTGCGCCATTTGATGGAAGCGGACGTTCGAATGCTGTTCGCCCAGTCATCCCTGGGACGAGCCGAGCGCCTGGGGGAAATGCTGCGGGAATACGATCTTCCGGTGGTTTCCGATTTCGACGACAAGGGCCGGCCAGCCGATGGGACCCGCGACCGGATTACCGTCGTGGTCGGCCACGTCCTGGAAGGGTTCCGCCACCCCTCCTCCGGGATCTGCATCTTTGGGGACGAGGACGTTTTCGACGAAGTGGAGTTCCTCTCCCATCCGGCTCCGTCCAGGTCCAGAAGCGGAACCTTTGTTTCGGACTTCCGCGAACTGAATCCGGGGGACTACCTGGTGCACGTCGACCACGGCATCGGTCGCTACCGGGGACTGAAGCAGATCGACCGCGATGGAGTGAATCAAGAGTTCATGATCCTGGAGTATTTCGACGAAGCTCGGCTGTACGTGCCTCTGGAGAGGCTGGACCTGGTTCAAAAGCACAGCAGCGGCGACAGCGCTCGCCCTCCGCTCGACAAGCTGGGAGGAGTGAGCTGGAAAAAAGCCAAGAACCGCGCCAGGAAGTCCATCCGGGATATGGCTCAGGATCTGCTCGATCTCTACGCTCGGAGAAGGATCGCGCCGGGATATCGCTTTTCCGCCAACGGGCACTGGCATCGGGAATTCGAGGATGCCTTCGAGTTCACCGAGACCCCGGATCAAACGGCTGCCATTCTGGACCTCTACCGGGACATGGAAGTGAACAGCCCCATGGACCGGCTGCTCTGTGGGGACGTGGGCTTCGGCAAGACCGAAGTGGCCATGCGGGCGGCCTTCAAGGCGGCCTTCGACGGCAAGCAGGCGGCGGTCCTGGCTCCCACGACCATCCTGGTCTACCAGCACTATCTGCGTTTCAGGCAGCGCTTTACCGCGTTTCCCATCGCCATCGAGATGTTGAGCCGGTTCCGCAGGCCCAAGGAACAAAAAGCCATTCTGGAGCGGGTGGCCACCGGCAAGGTGGACATCCTCATCGGCACTCATCGCATGCTTTCCAAGGACATCCGGTTCAGAGACCTGGGCCTGTTGATCGTGGACGAAGAGCAGCGCTTCGGAGTGGCTCACAAGGAGAGACTGCGGCAGTTGAAGAAGAACGTCGACACCTTGACCATGACGGCCACACCCATTCCCAGAACACTGCACATGTCATTGACGGGCATCCGGGACATGTCGGTGATCGAGACGCCGCCCCAGGATCGCCTGTCCATACAGACCGCGGTGCTGCCCTTCAGCCGCCAGGTCATCCAGAACGCCATCAGAAATGAGCTGGAGCGGCAGGGCCAGGTCTATTTTGTCCACAACACGGTGGAGACCATCGATTCCATTGCCGCAATGATCGGGGACATCTGCCCTGAAGCTCGCCTGCTGGTGGCTCACGGTCAGATGAAGGAGAAAGATCTGGAAGCCACTCTGCTGAAGTTCCTGAGGCATGAGGCCGACGTGCTTGTTTCCACTACGATCATAGAAAACGGTCTGGACATACCGTTGGTCAATACCATGATCGTCAATCGAGCCGACCGGTTCGGGCTTTCGCAGCTCTACCAGTTGCGGGGACGGGTGGGTCGTTCCAGCCGCCGCGCCTACGCCTATCTGCTGGTTCCGCCGCGCCAGACACTCTCCGGCATCGCGCGGCAGCGTCTGGCGGCATTGAAGGAGTTCAGCGAGCTGGGATCCGGTTTCAAGGTAGCGGCCCTGGACCTGGAGTTGAGGGGTGCAGGCAACCTGCTGGGCGGGGACCAACATGGGCATGTCAACGCCATCGGCTTCGATCTCTACTGTCAGATGCTGGAGCGGACCATCCGGGAGCTCCAGGGGCAGGAGGTTCTGCCCGACATCCAGACCCGGCTCGATCTCAAGGTGAGCGTCAAGATCCCACCGGGCTACATCCCCGAGGAAAGTCAACGCCTGAGCATCTACAAGCGCATCTCCTCCCTGAAGCTGGACACGGAGATGGATGCCCTCCGGGAGGAGCTGGAGGACCGCTACGGGCCCTTGCCGGAGGAAGTGGAGAGGCTCCTGGACTATATGAGGGTGCGCCGTCTGGCGGAAAGGATTCTGGTGGAGTCGATGGAGAGAGATCGCCAGGGC
>JAPVWS010000233.1 GCA_027493295.1 Candidatus Versatilivorator vitaminiformans
GTCGATCACCGCTGCCGACCCCGGTGTACGCGAGAAAACCATCGAAATCCTGAAGCGCCTCGTGGACCTGTGTGCCGACCTCGGCGGCAAGGTGCTGGTCCACGGATCTCCCAAGCAGCGCCAGGTGAGGGCCGATGAAGACTTTCCGGAAGCCTGGAATCGGGCCCGCGATCTTTGGGCAATCATCGCCGGCAGGGCCGCTCAAGCCGGTGTCCTCTACTGCATCGAACCCCTGGCGGTGCACGACACCAACTTCATCAACACCATCGGAGCCGCCGTGGACATGATGGAGGCCGTGGGTAACCCCTCCCTGCGCACCATGCTCGACACCCGGGCCGCGTCGCACTCGGAATCGGCCCCCCTCCCGCAGTTGGTGGATCGATGGCTTCCTTCGGGAGCCATCGCCCACGTGCACCTGAACGATCCCAACGGACGGGCTCCGGGCCAGGGAAGCCTCAACTTCGGTCCCGTCCTGCAAGCCCTGCGGCGGCACCGGTACGAAGGCCTGGTATCGGTGGAACCCTTCGATTACCGGCCCGACGGAAGCACGGCGGCAGCCAGAGCCATCGGTTATCTTCAAGGCGTCCTGGAGGGACTGGAATCCCCAGCCTCATGACCTCGTGCGGAACCGGCTATAATGAAGCATCCCGCAACCCCAACCCGGCATCAGGAGAGAGGAACCCCAGTCCGCTCGTCGCCGGCGACTCGGGAGAAACGCGGGCTTGGATTCATGAATGGGAGCGGGGCCATCGGAATGCCGCATCGCCGACCGGACGGACGAACCGCCCTGCGCGCGGTTTCTTTTCTCTGCCTCTGGTGCTTGCTGCCGGCGTGGTCGGCCTCGGGGGCCTACAAGAATCTGGCCGTCAAGGTCGGCCCGGTGGAAGGGTACGCCTCTCGTCAAAGCCAGGGGCCGGTGACCATCGCCGCCGACCCCTATCTGTCGGAAACCAGGATACGAACAGTCTTCGACATCAAGGGCCTCTCCAAGCTGGGCCTGGTTCCGATCAACCTCATCATCAGCAACCAGGGCTCTGACGCACTCTCCATCGACGTCGAAAGCATTACCTTGCTGGATCCCGAATATGGCTCTCTGCAGGTCCTGTCGCCCAGAGAAGCGGCCCATTTGATCCTGAGAAAAGACCGTCGTCGCCGGGGGGACCTCAGCCCGGTTCCCCTGCCAAGGTCCCCAAGGCCCCCCTTTGTCAGGGGTAGGAGCCGGGTGGAAAAACATTTTTTCGAGATCAAGGACGACATCATTCGAAAATCGCTCAAGCGCCGCATCCGACCCCGCGCCACGGCCTGGGGTTTTGTCTTTTTCCAGCTTCCTGAGAGTCGGCGCTTGAGCGATTTTCGAACGATGTCACGGTTGGCCAGCTATAAAATAATTATTTCTGACGTAGAAAACAATAGAACACAACAAAAACTATTATATTTCGATATTGAGCTAAAGTAGAGTTTAGTCCGAATTCCACCCATCCACCGAAGCACCAGGAGAACGCCATGAGAAGAGATTCTGTTCTTTGGGCTCTCGCGATCCTGATGGCCGTCCATCAGCCGGTCGGGCTGGTGGCCCAAACACCCTCGGACCGCGGCGGCCCCTCCGACCAAACGCTGACCATCCAGGCCGGAACCAGGTTCAAAGCCTCCTTGCAGACCCCGGTCAGCACCAAGCTCTCCGAGGCAGGCGACCTGCTCTACTGGACGCTGTATGAACCGCTTCGGATCGACAGGGAGCACGTGCTGCCCAGAGGCATGGAGCTCTCGGGCCGGGTCACTTTCGTCAAGCGGCCTGGAAGAGTCAAGGGCAAGGCCCAGCTCTTCGCATTGATGGACGGCTTGGAGACCTACTACGGGACTGAACCGATTGCCGTTTCGGTGGACGCAGCCGACGACATCTTCGAGGACGAGAAAATTCGGACCGACGAGGAAGGAAAGCTGATAGCCAACCCGGACCTCGGCCACGATCTGGGAAGGGCCCAGCAGGGCGCCTCGATCGGGTCCATGGCTTCGGTCCCGATCGCCATAACGACGGGCAGCCTGGGGGCTGCCATCGCGGGACCCGTCGCCGGGGCCATCGTGGGGATTCTGCTGACCCGGGGCAAGGAAATCCGCCTGCCGGCCGGGACGGTGTTTCGAATGAAGTTTGTCCAGGACGTGGCGATTCCGGCCTCTATCGCCGAATTTCGCCCCGGCAGGTCAGCACGATCGGAGCCTAATTCTTGAGCAAGCGTTGGTAGAGGCGTTGCAGCTCTTCCTGGGAGTAGTACTCTATCTCTATCCGGCCCCGGTTGCCCTTGGGGACGATGCGCACCCTGGTTCCCAGGGATGTCTCCAGCTTGGCCGCGGCCGCCTTGACATTGGGGTCCGGGCCTTTTGGCTCCTCCGTCTTTCCGGTGGATTTCTTTTGCTGAGAAATCAGTCGCTCGATTCTCCGCACCGACCATCCCCGCCTGGAGGCCTCGGCAGCCAACGCTTGCTGGGCCTGGGAATCATCCAGTGCCAGAAGCGCCCTGGCATGGCCCATGGAGAGCTTTCCCCCCTTGACCAACTCCTGGACGGGGCGAACCGCAATGGGCTGAACGAACCCGTTCACCTCCAGGGAGCGAGCCAGCTCGCGCAGCCTCTCCTTGTCAAAGATCTCTCGAGTCTGGAAGGGATTGGGTTCCAGCAAGGCCACGTCCAGCTCGCGCAAGCTCGTATCCAGCTCGGGCTTGGCCGCACCCAGCAGCGCGCTAATCCCCTTTCCGAGCGCCTTTCGTGCCATGATCGATCACCTCCAGAGCCAATTGTATATAGCTGCCGGCTCCCTTGGACTTCACGTCGTAAAGAATAATGGGCTTCCCGTGACTGGGAGCTTCCGCCAGGCGGACATTCCTCGGAATGACGGTCCGGAACACCTGCCCCGCAAAGAAGGCGCGCAGGTCCGCCGCCACCTGCCGGCTGAGATTGGTGCGCTCATCAAACATGGTCAATAGAAACCCCTCCACGGACAAGCCCGGATTCCACTGCCTGCGAACCTGTACGAGCGTCTCCAGCATTTCCGAAACTCCTTCCAGGGCAAAGTACTCGCACTGGATGGGAATCAGGACGGAGTCTGCCGCCACCAGGGCATTGAGGGTCAACAGATTCAGTGAGGGGGGACAATCGAGCAGGACAAACTTGTATTTTCTGCGGAGAGGCGCGATCGCCTCTTTCAACCGGAACTCGCGTCGGTCGACGTCAACCAGCTCGACCAGCGCGCCGGTCAGGTTCTGATCGGCCGGAACGACATCCATCCCCTCCAGTTCGGTTTGGAGCACCCCTTGTTGCCAGCGGATCTCCCCGGACAGGAGATGATAAAGGCTCTTTCTGAAGGCATCTTTTGAAAACCCCACGCCGCTGGTGGCATTGGCTTGGGGGTCGCAGTCCACCAACAGGGTTTTCATCTCGGCCGCGGCCAGGGATGCGGCCAGGTTAATGCCGGTGGTGGTCTTCCCGACACCACCCTTTTGGTTGGCGATGGCGATGACTTTCGCCAAGGGGGACCTTTGAGTTCAAAACGACTGACGGAGTTCGAAGTGCGAGCTCTTCCGGTGCGGACACGTTGGAAGCAGAACACTAGTAGCAGAAAGGCCTGAAAAACTCAACTTGTCGGCCTTTCGCCCCCCAGATGTTTCACGTGGAACATGGCCTCCCTTATTGGCCGAGCCCCGCTCCACCGGGCAGAGAAATCGATGAAAAACGGCCAATCGCAAATGACGCTGGGCCACCAATGGACACGAATTGCGGGCGACAACTGGTTTCAGGCAAATCCTGGCCCCGCCCCCACGACGGCACGGGTCATGCGAAAGCGAAACAGGGGCCTTTTACGAACCTGGGAGACTAGGACCCCCACCGGCTCGATTGCGGGCGGGATTTCCTGTCTGGCGATCTCGCTGATTCCGCCCCCCCACCGGTTCGACTGCGGGCGGAGCCCTTGTCTCACCGACTCCCCCTCAAGGGGGGAGTGCTTGAGGCCAGCACAAGGCTTCCAGTAGAACTCCATCACTCCCCCCTTGAGGGGGAGTCGCAGAAGCCGAGCCGCAGGCGAAGGCTGATGCGGTGGGGGGCAAGGCTCGGCTCTGGATCGTGCGACATAGCGGGTCTTGGGGAATCCGTGTTGGAACATAGGCGATGGTTCAACCCAGGTCGGCGAAAACTCCCACTCAACAATCCTGTATATCCTGTTCATCCATGTAAATAAACCATTTACGCCTGCTTGACTTAGAACGGGTTTCCGCCACACGGCTCAAGGCGTTGTTTCAAGCAGGCTCCTGCCAAGCGGCGCTGCCACCCGCAGAAACCCCGAGGCAAGACTCATCCGACTCACCCTCCGCTGTCGTGATGTTTCACGTGGAACATTGGTTTTCCCTGATGCCACTCACCAACAGCCGCTGCCGGCTCCAGGGAACCTGGATGGGCAGCGCCCAATCCACTCCCGGCAATTGCCGGATCTCGTGGTTCCATATCCGTCTAGTGGTGAACAGCACCAACTTGATCCTGCTCTGAATCAGCCTGTCACACCAAGCCACCTTGGTCCCGATGGCACCCAGGCCTCGAAGCGTTACCGTGCGCGGTGCAAGGCCGAAGTCGGTAGGGCTGCAGGCCTCCAGTCGCTTGCAGATGACAAACACACCCTCCAGGCCCAGCCGGCGACGAACCGTTTCCAGAAAGCTGGCCCGCTTAACTCGAGGCTCCAGAAGATAAACAGTGCGGTCCGGACGGCAAATCTTCAATGCCAGCCCCGGGAAACCTGCGCCGGAGCCCACGTCCAGCAGCGGCCCGTCTTGCTCGGTCAGCAAAGGGTCAGCCAGGAAAGACTCTGCAAACAGGTCTCTCAGAATTTCCTCCCTGCTTCGGAGGCCGGTCAGGTTTACCTTCCGATTCCACTGCTCCAACAGGCCCAGGTAGGCTTCCACCCTGTCCGCCATAAGTCCTTTGCAGTCAATCCCCCACCGGCCCAATAGGGTCTCTGCTCCCTGGTCTTCGGAGAAACCTCCGGCTGCCATTCGCTAACCTAAGCCCTCGATTCTCTCTTGCGCCGATCGATCTCCAGATGGACATGGATGATGGCAAGCGCCGCCGGTGTCACCCCTGGAATCCGACTGGCCTGACCGATGGTTACCGGCCGGATTCGGGAAAGCTTCTCCACGATTTCGCGCGAAAGGCCGGCAATGTTTCCATACTCGATATCCGCAGGCAGCGCCTTGGCCGAAGCCCGTCTTATCTTTTCGATGTCTGCTTTCTGTTGCCGCAGATATCCCTCATACTTGATCTCCGTCTCCACACAGCGCAATTCTTCTGCGCTTAGATCCTTCCGCAGTTCCCCGGGAAGCTCCGAGAGGAACTGTCGAATGCGGTATTCCGTACGTTTCAGGGCCTCTTTTGCCGAAATCCTGCCATTTCCCACGTGAATGCGCATCTCCGCCAGCACGGCTCGCAATTTCTCAATGCGCCGCTGCTTGGCCTCGTAACTCTCCAGATCGTCCCTCCCGATCAGTCCCAGCTTCCCTCCAAGAGGAGTCAGCCTCCGATCCGCGTTGTCGATTCTCAACTGCAGCCGGAATTCGGCCCGGGAAGTGAACATTCGATAGGGCTCGTCGGTTCCCTTGGTGACCAAGTCGTCGACAAGGATTCCAATATAGCCCTCATCCCGTCCCAGCACGACCGGGTCCTCTCTCCTTACCCAGCGGGCCGCGTTGATTCCGGCCATGAGCCCCTGACAGGCCGCCTCCTCATAGCCGGTGGTCCCATTGATCTGGCCTGCATGAAACAGCCCGGCCACGCGCTTGGTTTGCAGCGAGGGAAACAATTCTCGGGGATCCACGTAGTCATATTCAATGGCGTACCCCGGCCGAATCAACTCGGCGTCTTCCAAGCCCCGAATGGAGCGGACCATCTCCATCTGCACATCCGGCGGCATGCTGGTCGAGAGCCCATTGACGTAAATCTCGTTGGTTCCGAGTCCTTCCGGCTCCAGAAAAATCTGATGCCGCGGCCGTTCGGGAAATTTCACCACCTTGTCTTCGAAGGAAGGACAGTAGCGAGGGCCAATCGACTGAATCCGTCCACTATAGAGCGGTGAACGGCTCAGATTCTCCCGGACCACCTGGTGCGTCCGCTGATTGCTGTAGGCAATGAAGCAAGAGACTTGAGGTTGGTCTATCCGCTTGGTTCTAAAGGAGAAGGGCGTGGGATCCTTGTCCCCTTTCTGCTCTTCGGCCAACCCGAAGTCGATCGTCCGTCCATCCAGGCGCGGCGGCGTCCCCGTCTTCATGCGCCCCCAACTGAACCCGATCGCCTTGATCGATTCGGCCAGTGGGACTGACGGCGATTCACCGCTGCGGCCGGCAGCTCTCTTCCGCTCGCCGATATGGATCAGCCCGTTCAAGAAGGTGCCCGTCGTCAATACCACGGCGCGGGCGCCCACTCGGCGGCCGTCTGCCAATTCAACTCCGCTGACTCGCCCTTTCTCTCTCACGATCTCCACAACCTCGGCCTGCTTGATTCCGAGGCGGGCCTCACCTTCCAGCAATCGCCGCATGGCGACACGATACCGTTGCTTGTCGGCTTGGGCTCTCGGCGACCATACGGCCGGGCCGCGGCTGCGGTTCAACAACCGAAACTGAATCCCGGTCCGATCGATCACCTCTCCCATCACGCCACCCAGTGCATCCAGCTCGCGCACCAGGTGGCCCTTGGCGATACCGCCGATGGCAGGGTTGCAGGACATCTGCGCGATGAGATCGGCATTCATGGTGTAGAGCGCGGTATCCAACCCCATCCGCGCGGCCGCCACTGCCGCCTCCACTCCGGCATGCCCGCCGCCGATCACTACCACATCATGGTCTTGAAATGTGCCGCTACCCATCTCCCGTCCTCGCCGGCAGCTTCCCCCGGGTCACTTGCCGATGCAAAACGTACTAAAGATGCGTCCCAGAATATCGTCAATGCCGGTCTCTCCGGTCAGTTCGTTCAGCGCCCTCAAGGCTGCGTGCAAGTCCAGCAATATCACTTCATGGGGCAATCCTTGCTCGACCGCGCCGTCTGCCCGCTTCAACGCCTTCAACGCCTGCCCGATCCGTTCCTGCTGGCGGAGGTTGGTGACCAGCGACCCTCCCTCCACCTCCGCCTTCCCTTGGCCCAGGTCCTGCAGCAGCACCTGCCGCAACGTTTCCACTCCTTCTCCGGTCAAGGCGGAAACCCGGACCACGGGCGCCTCCATATCCCCCAATCGCTCCCCCGACCAGCGTTGCGGCAAGTCGATCTTGTTGATGACCAGGCAGCAAGCGTGCTGTTTCAACTCCTCCAACAACCTACGGTCCTCTTCCGCATGTTCGACCGATCCGTCCAGCACCAGCAGCAACCTGTCGGCATCGGCCAACACCTCACGGGTCTTGTCCATTCCAATGCGCTCCACCGGATCGGTCGAGCTTCGAATCCCGGCCGTATCCAGCCAACGCACCGGGATCCCTCCCAACTGAGCATCCTCCGCAACCACGTCGCGGGTGGTTCCGGGACGCTCGTTGACAATGGCGCGCTCCTGACTTAGCAATGTGTTGAAAAGAGTAGACTTACCTACGTTGGTGCGGCCCACCACGGCTACCGTGATTCCGTCGCTCAGCAACCGTCCCCGCCCAAAACCTTCCTCCAACTCCTGCAATGCGGCAACCACCGGCCGCATCTGGTCCAGTATGGCTTCCTCCGCCAGAACCGGCACGTCGTCGTCGGCAAAATCGATCCCGGCTTCCAGCAACGAGATCAACCTCACCAGCAATTCCTTGATCGGCTTCAATCGCCGAGACAGCGATCCCTCTGCCTGCTGGCGCGCGACTCGAGCCTGAAACAGTGTCTTGGCCTCGATCAGGTCCCGAATCGCCTCCGCTTGCACCAAGTCGATTCTGCCCCGCAAGAAGGCTCTCAGCGTGAACTCGCCCGGCGTTGCCAGTCGGGCGCCGGCTTCCAGCAATGCCGCCATCACGGCCTCAAGCACCACCGGACTGCCATGACAGCCGATTTCCACCACGTCTTCAGCAGTAAACGATCGTGGAGCCCGAAAATAGGTCACCATGGCCTGGTCCAGAACCTCCCCCGTTTTGGGGTGGCTTATCCTGCGCAATCGCGTGGTCCTGTTCCGAAGACCATTGCCCCGACAGCCACAGACAGCCTCCACGATCCTGCGGGAGTCTCCCCCACTCAAGCGAATCACCCCGATGCCGCTCTTGCCCTTCGGGGTCGCGATGGCTGCAATGGTGTCGTCAATCAAGGTGGGCATGATTACTTGTCTGGAACACCCCTGTTTGGCCCCTTACTAGCCGCCCCGTCGTAAGGGACGGCGGCGCGCCCAGCTGAAAAGTGAAGAGTGGAGAGTGAAGAGCTACTTGATCGCCACGCGAAGCATCTTGTCGGCCTTGGCGCAGTCCTCACAATAAGCGCAGTCGATTCATCAGGAGCCTGACCGTTCCCGAAACCTTCCGCTGACAACTATCCTCTCTTCTGAAGCACCCCTGTTTCACTCTGTATGATCCCTCCCGTCGTCGGGGGACCGCTTATCAGATTCTTGGCGCCAGCCGGCCCTGCCCTTGGCGAGAGCCGGGGCCGATCCGCTCCTTTGGGCCGATCCACCCGCAATGTGTTGACTTAATTGATCTTATAACGGTGGGCCGGTTCTCTTTTGGCACCGCTATGGGGTGTTGGGAAGGCTGCGGGTTGCCGCCGACCAAGCGGCTGGAAGGGCGCGGATCTGCCGATCATCTGGGATGGATGACGACCTTTCTGTATTCGCCGTACCCCTCGCTTTCCGTGCGGATGGCTTCGTCTTCGGCCACGGCCAGGTGGACGATGCGTCGTTCCTCCGGAGACATGGGATTCAACGGAAAGGGTGCGCCCAGCCGCTTCACCTGCTCGGCTGCGGTAACCGCCATGAGCTGCAGTTCCTCGGTCCGCACCGAACGATACCCCTCGGAATCCAGGACAATTCGCCACCCGCTTCGTTCAAACATGCGGTTGCACAGGGACTCCAGGGCCTGAAGGACCGCTGCCGAACGAGCCAGCAGGATCCCCCGGTCCTCTCCCGTGAAGTCCACCTCTACCTGGTTTTCTCGTTCCACCACCTGGAAGGACAACTTCAGGCCGGCCGACCGGACAAAAAGGTTCAGGAATTCCTGCAGAGTCATTGGTTTGCTCACCGCGCCGACCGCGCTTTTCTTCTCTTGGACCTGCGGGCCACCGCTTTGGTCTCGGGCTTGGCTTGATCCCCCTTGCCCGCGTTCTTGCCTCCCCCGCCGCTCCCTGCCTCCTGCTTCGCTGCCGCTCCGGGACCGAAGCGATTCATGCCCAACTGCTGAAATATATTGACGATATTGCTGGTAAACCAGTACAGCACCAGGCCGCTGGACTGAGTGGCCATCATGAAGCCGAAGATCAACGGCATGAAGAGCATCATCTTGGCCTGCAACGGGTCGGCCGACGGCATCGGAGTCAACTTTTGAGTCAACATCATGGAGCCGACCATGAGCACAGGCAGGATGTAGGTCGGATCCGGAGCCGACAAATCCTGGATCCAGGCGAAGAAGGGCGCCTGCCGCAATTCGATGGCCACGTTCAATAGATTGTAGAAAGCGAAGAGAAACGGCATTTGCAGCAAAAGGGGCAGGCACCCTCCCAAAGGATTCACGCCGTGCTCCTTGTAGAGCGCCATGACTTCGCTGTTCATCTGCTGGCGCTTGGGATCGGTGGGTTTGAGCTTCTTGTATTTCTCCTGGATGGCTTTTATCTTGGGCTGAACTTTCTGCATCTTCTGGGACGCGGTGACCGACTTGTAACGCAACGGAAACAGCGCCGCATTGATGACGATCGTCAGCAGGACAATGGACACTCCATAGTTCCCCACCGCGCCGTAAATCCACATCAGCCCGACGAACAAGGGTTTGCA
The DNA here is from genome assembly GCA_027493295.1 of Candidatus Versatilivorator vitaminiformans. Lineage (GTDB taxonomy): Bacteria > Acidobacteriota > Terriglobia > Versatilivoradales > Versatilivoraceae > Versatilivorator > Versatilivorator vitaminiformans. The sequence goes on from JAPVWS010000233.1 coordinate 9,956, forward strand.
CAGAAAAGCAAACCACCCGTAGTCGATCAGCTCCCGCAACTCTTCGGGCAACACCTCCGTGTCCTTGGGACCCACGAACAGTTTGAAGCGCCCGCCAGACGCCGTGCTGAACACGCCTGCCCTAAGGGAAGCCGCTTCCGCATCCTCGGCCGAGGGGCCCGTGTCCAGTGCCAACTGGATCCGGTGGAGGCCACTCGGGACCACCGGCAGAAACACGGCCGCAAAGTAGTGATCTTCCACTCCCAGGAACCTGAATCGGCCTTCCATCTCCTGCTTGCTTTCGAGATCCCCGGCATCCAGCCGTTCGATCGCCTCCTGGCCCCGAAAGAACAACTGGCGCTTGGCCCAGGTGTTTTCCAGGGTGGCGTCCCCAAATCCCCCCTGCCAGAGCAGAACATAATCCACCGGACGGCCGTCGATGGAGACGTCGCAATTCACTTCCACTTCGTAAGAGCCCGACCGAAACGCCAGGGTCTTCACCACCTCGACACCGCCCTCTGCATACTGGAAACGCAGACGTCCCGTTGTGGCTCCGCCGCGGCTCAAATCGACGGTCTTCGGGGATTGGCTGGAAAATAGCGCGGTCGGGAGGAGGGCCGAGACTTGGGGCGCATTATCGACCATCAAGGCCATGGGAAATACGGCCCGCGGCGAATCGGCCGTGTCGATCAGATTCAAGGGGTCGCCATTGGCGTCAAGGTAGCGTTTCAGCACCCATTCCTTCACTACAGCTCCCCGGTTGGAAATTGACAGCTTGTACAAGTCGGTTTCCACCGAGTACACCTGCTCCTTGACGGCTTTCCGGGTCCCGGAAAGGCCCGGTTCCGACCTTTCCCGGGGCATCCGGGGAAGCGCCGCCGCCGGTGCCGGCTCGGGTTCCGGCACAGGACTTGCCGGTTCTACATCCGCATCCGTGGTTGGCCCAGAGGGTTCGGGTTGGAGGTGGGGCTCCAGAAAGTAGCGGGAGGCCAGCAGAACGAGAAAGGAAAGAGCAATAGCTAAGAGAAAGTCTCTATTCATCGGCGATCCGACTATTCAAGCGGGTCGTAGCCGCCTCGGTGAAGCGGATGGCACCGCGCGATTCGCCTCATAGCGAGGAGTGTCCCTCTCAAGAGACCATATCTACTGATGGCTTGATAGGAATATTCCGAGCAGGATGGCCAGAACCGGCAAGCTGGAGGTAGAAGCGGCGAAACAAACTGCTTGTAACAGCAAATGATGCTGAGTACGCCTCTCTTGAGGAGTTCCAAGGGTCCTCGTCAAATGTCCCAGAAGACGGTGCACTTCAGAAAAGATCAATCGAGATCCCACCGATGCTGCCGCAGGCCTCGGATGTACCACCACATCCACACCACATTCGGCCAAGCGGGCTCCATTCAGTCGTAGCGCCTCTCTGATACGACGCCTCAGCAGATTCCTCCTGACCGCTTTACCCAGCTTGCGGCCGACCGAGACGCCAAAGCGGGGTCGTCGAATGCCGTTCCTCAAGTAGAACAGTTGAATCTGCCGGCCGCGCAACGCCTTACCGCCGGCATAAACCCGCCGGTATTGTTCAGCGGTCAACAGGCGACTCGATTTTGGAAAACTGCAGTCCAAAGCCCTACGCGATCAGGGAGTCAAACGCTTGCGGCCCTTGGCACGACGACGTTTGATGATGAGCCGCCCCGACCTGGTCCTCATTCGAGCCCTGAAGCCGTGGGTCTTGGCGCGCTTGCGATTGTTGGGACGAAAAGTCGGCCGCATAAGTACCCCGAGTACCCCGAAGGATCGTCTCCGTGCTTCTGTCCAAAGCCACTTCTTATAGCACAGGCCTTATTGGACTGTCAATCCGACCGGCCGGATCGGCGCACCCTCAAGGGATCCTTTTGAGTTGAACCTCCACCCCCTGCTATGGTATCTTTTACAGGTTTTCAACATCCTCTTTTTTGCTCGTTGTTTGTCCTTTTAAACTCAATTTTATTACATTATACGAAAACACGCTCTCCCTGAAGCTCTGGCAAGAATCGGCAAGCCCTCTCCCTATGAATGCTTGGCAACAGATCTTGAAGTGCGTCGAGAACAAACTCAACAGGCAGACCTACACGACCTGGTTCAAGCCCACCCAGTTCCAGAGTTTGCAGGCTGACAACACCCTCCACGTGACCGTCCCAAACCTGACCTTCGAGAGCTGGATCGTGGAGCACTTCTCCGAAATCCTCGACGACGCAGTTCGCGAGGCACACTTTGAAGACCTCACAATTCGCTTCCACGCCAAGAACGCCGACCACCCCGAGCCCGCTCAGAAAAATATTCCGTACCAAAGAGAACTCGACTTCACCGCCGATGAGAACCTGCTGAATCCCAAGTACACCTTCGATCGGTTTGTGGTCGCCTCCTGCAACCAGTTGGCCCATGCCGCCGCCCTGGCTGTCGCCGAGGCTCCGAGCCGGATCTACAACCCGCTGTTCATCTACGGCGGTGCGGGCCTGGGGAAGACCCATCTGATGCAGGCCGTAGGTCACAAGGTCCGGTCCATCTCCAAAGCAGCTCGTTTGAGCTACGTATCATCGGAAAAATTCACCAACGAGGTCGTCAACGCCATTCGCTACGACAAGACCTTGGCTTTGCGGGAAAAATACAGGAACGTCGACGTGCTTCTCGTCGACGACATTCATTTCATCTCGGGTAAGCAGGCGACTCAGCAGGAGTTCTTCCATACGTTCAACACCCTTTACGATGCCCAGAAGCAGATTGTCCTCTCCAGCGACCTTCTCCCCAAAGAGATTCCCGATATTCAGAACCGCCTGACCTCGCGCCTTGAGTGGGGTTTGATTGCCGACATTCAAATGCCCGATCTGGAAACCAAGGTCGCGATTTTGAAAAAGAAGGCCGAGTTTGAAAATTGTGAACTCCCCGACAACGTGGCCTTTTTCATTGCCAGCAAGATTGAGTCGAACATCAGGGAGTTGGAGGGATCCCTGAACCGGTTGATAGCCTTCTGTTCCCTGACCGGAGAGCCCATCTCTCTTGGAATGGCTCAGCGGGTCCTGAAGAACACCCTGAAGACCCGAGAGAGAACCGTCTCCATCGAGCGCATTCAAAAGGTCGTCGCCGACTACTTCAGTGTCAAGGTTTCAGCTCTGAAGGCAAGGAGCAACTCGAAAGCGATCACCCAACCGCGACAGATCGGGATGTACCTCTGCAGAAACCTGACCTCCGCCTCCCTGCCCGAGGTCGGCCGCGCCTTCGGCGGCAAGCACCACACTACCGTCATGCACTCCATCAGGAAGGTGGAGACCAAACGGTCTAACGAAAAAGATTTCAACAACCTGATCGACATGTTTCTGGAGTCATTGGAATGAGTCAGCCCGTTTTCCACAAGGAGCACCGGCAAGAACCCTGTGGAAATTGTGTGGATTTTTTCGGGCGTTCTTTTTTCCGCACGTTTTCCACGGGGTTCTCCTTAGGTTTTTGCACAGGGTTTGTCGTTGAAAAGGCATCACATCGGGGACTTTTCCTCGTTTTCAACAGCGTTACCACCACTACGAATAGTTATTACTAAAACTAAATCTCATGGAATTTACAGTTAGAAAATTTGACATTCTGCAAGAGGTCGGATTGACCCAAGGGGCTGTCGAGAAAAAGACGACGATTCCCATTCTGGCCAATCTGCTGCTGGATGCCGGTTCGGGCGAAATTAACCTTGCAGCTACCAATCTGGATCTGGGAATCAAGAGTTCTTGTGTGGCTAAGGTTGAAGAACCTGGTGCCGTCACCACGCCGGCCAAGAATTTCCTGGATATCCTTCGGTCGCTTCCCGATGAGGAAGTCCGGATCAAGAAGCTGGAAAACAACTGGTTGCGGATCGAGTGTTCTTCGGCCTCATTCAAACTGGTAGGTTTGCCGACCGACAATTTTCCTACACTACCTGCGTTTGAGACGGCTTTGGTGGAGATTTCCGCCAGGGATTTGCTCGGTCTGATCAACAAGACCATCTTTTCGGTAGCTGAAGAAGAAGTCCGCTTCGCTCTCAACGGAGCGCTCCTTCTGGTCAAGCCCTTGAGTCTGACCATGGTTGCGACGGATGGTCACCGATTGGCCCACGTGGAGAGGCCGGCCAAGTTTGAGCACTTATCCACCGAAATCAGTGCCTTGATACCGAAGAAAGCCTTGGCGGAGTTGCAACGGCTGCTGTCGGAAGCGGGCGAAAAGGATACGGTGAGCTTTGGCCAGGACGAAACCCACCTGTTCTTTCAAATGGGCAAGCGTTTGCTGGTGTCTCGAATGGTGACGGGACAATTCCCCAATTATGAGGCGGTGCTTCCCAAAGAGAACCATCGGAGCGTCGTGTTGGACCGTGAGGAACTGGCCACTGCCATCAGGAGGGTGTCGCTATTGGCTGACAACAAATCTCACACGGTCCAGATTGTTTTGGACGACAACAAGCTGAAGATTCGATCGAGCAACGCCGAACTCGGAGAAGCCAGGGATGAGCTGGATACCGATTATTCCGCCGGAAAGATCGACATCGGATTCAACTGCCAGTACCTTCTGGATTTTCTTGCAGCTACCGAGGATCCCTCCGTAAGCTTCGATTTCAAGGATAATGAGAGCGCGGGACAACTCCGTCCCGCCAGCGCGGAGGACTATCGCTATCGTTATGTGGTCATGCCAATGAGGGTCTAACCCGTGTTTCTCACCGGGTCGGAATGATTCTCTCTCAGTTGTCAGTCAGGTTTTTTCGAAACTTCACGGAATGCCGACTCGGTTTCTCCACGGGAGCCAACTGGATCCTTGGGGGCAACGGCCATGGCAAGACCAATCTGTTGGAAGCCATCCATGTCCTGGCTTTGAGTCGGTCTTTCCGGACTCACCAATCCAGCGACCTGATTCAGTGGGAATCCGGGCAGTCCTACCTGGAGGGCGAGGTTCGAAGTCGGGACAGCGACTACTGGCTTTCAGTCGAGCAAAAACCGCTTTCGCGCAGGTATTGCATCAATCGGTCCCGGGTGGATCTCCTGGAATATGTCGGCCGCCTGAGCGTCGTCGTTTTTTCCACCGCCCAGGTAGAGCAGTTCAAGTCTGGCGATGCCAGCCGCCGCCGCTTGGTGGATCGAGGCCTCTATCCTCTCCAACCAACTCATCTCAAAAGGGTTTTAGACTACGGGCGAGTTATCAGACAGAAGAATTCTCTACTGCGGGAAGGCCCTTCCGGCTATAATAACCACAGCCGTGATTTGTTGGAGAGTTGGAACCTGCAGATAGCGGCCCTGGGAGCAAGAATCATCCAGTCACGACACGGATATATCGAGAAGATCCGGAGCAAATTACTCCTCCGCAACAATCGCTTCACCCCAGAAAACCTGACTCTGCACTACGTTGCCTCGTCCCAGGTGGATGCCGGCGCCAGCCTGGCAGAGATCGAAGAACAATTGACGGCGATGCTGAACTCGGCGCGCGAAAGCGAATTTCGAGCTCGCAGGGCCCTGGTCGGGCCTCACCGAGACCGCATTTCCATGGATGTGGACGGCAGGTGCATGCAACGCTTCGGGTCTGCGGGGCAGCAGAGGAGTTCCTTGATCGCATACCAGCTTGCCCAGATGGAAGTCCACTTTGACCTGCGCGGGGAGTATCCACTGTTCCTAATGGATGACCTGGATGCCGAGTTGGATGAACAGAGGATAGACCGGCTCCTGCAGGTTCTTGGGGCCAAGGCGCAGTTGTTCATCACGACCAACAAGCCCGATTTCATACGAGGCAGATCAATTGAGTTCACTGGGGACAGGGGATCGAAGGTGTTCCAGGTCGAGTCGGGGCGTTTTGCGAAATCGACCCCTGTCCTCTAAACCCTTCCCGGGAAAAAGGCACGATCGATGAGTGACCTTGGCGAAGCGAATCCGAAGCCTGAGCCGAGCAGGGCCGCCGGCCTGACCGGGCGCAGGAAGTCGAACGGCGGAGAACTCGACTACGATGCTTCCAGCATCAAGGTGCTCGAGGGGCTGGAGGCCGTTCGAAAACGTCCGGCCATGTACATCGGTTCGACTCGCGAGGAAGGGTTGCACCACTTGGCCTACGAGGTGGTGGATAACTCCATCGACGAAGTCTTGGCGGGTTTCTGCGATCAGGTGGACGTGACCATTCACGTCGACAACTCCGTAACGGTGGTGGATAACGGTCGGGGCATTCCGGTCGATTACCACGAGGGGGAGAAGAAGTCGGCGGCCGAAGTGGTAATGACGACGTTGCACTCCGGCGGCAAGTTCGACGACAACAGCTACAAGGTCTCCGGAGGCCTGCACGGAGTGGGAGTCTCCTGCGTGAATGCCCTGGCCGAGGAACTGGAGTTGGAGATCTGGAGAGACTCCAGAGTCTACCAGCAGTCCTACCGACGCGGGCGGCCGCTCGCCCCCCTGCAGGAAACCGGGAGGACCGATCGCCGGGGCACCAAGATTACCTTCAGGCCCGATTCCACCATCTTCGACACCCTGGACTTTCACTTCGACACCTTGTCTCAGCGCCTGCGCGAACTTTCCTTTCTGAACAAGGGTGTGGTGATCACCGTAACAGACGAACGAAGCGACAAGACCCACCAGTTCAAATACGCCGGTGGGATTTCCGAATTCGTCAAGCACCTGAACCGAAACAGGACGGTGTTGCATCGCCCACCGATTCACTTCGAGGCCGAGCGAGAGACAACCAGCGGGGAGTTGATTCGTTTGGAAGTAGCCATTCAGTACAACGACGGCTACGCTGAGAACGTCTTTTCCTTTGCCAACAACATCAACACCGTTGACGGAGGCACCCACCTCTCGGGTTTCCGGTCGGCGCTTACCCGTTCCATCAACAGCTACGGGCAGGCTACGGGCCTCTTCAGGGATCTCAAGGAAAACCTCAGCGGCGATGACGTCAGAGAAGGCCTGTCTGCCGTCATCAGCGTCAAATTGCCTCAGCCGCAGTTCGAGGGCCAGACCAAGGGCAAGCTCAACAGCGACATCAAGGGGTTGGTGGAAGCCTTCATCAACGAGCACCTGGCAGACTTCCTGGAAAAAACACCAGCGGTGGCGCGGAAGATCATCCTCAAGGCCGTGGAGGCGGCACGCGCTCGTGAGGCCGCCCGCAAGGCCCGAGAGCTGACCCGGCGCAAGGGTGCCCTGGATTCCGCGTCCCTGCCCGGCAAGCTGGCCGATTGCCAGGAAAAGGACCCGGCTCACTGCGAGATTTTTGTGGTGGAGGGCGATTCCGCCGGCGGTTCGGCCAAGCAGGGCCGGGATCGGAAGTTCCAGGCGATTCTCCCCCTGAAGGGGAAGATCCTCAACGTCGAAAAAGCCCGCTATGACAAGATGCTGGGACATGACGAAATCCGGGCGATGGTTACCGCGCTAGGCACCGGAATAGGGGCCGACGACTTCGATGTCGCCAAGCTGCGCTACCACAAGATCATCATCATGACCGATGCCGATGTGGACGGCTCCCACATCCGTACGTTGTTGCTGACCTTCTTCTTCCGTCAAATGGTGGGGTTGATCGAGAGAGGACATGTCTTTATTGCCCAGCCGCCTCTGTTCAAGGTCAAAAGGAAGCGGAAGGAATGGTACGTCCGGGACGAAAAGTCCATGACCAGGGAGCTCATGCGCAACGCCACCGAAGACCTGGTCGTCCGAGCGGGCAAGAGCGGACAAATTCTCCAGTCCCGCCGGTTGAACTCGTTCCTGGAGAAGCTGGTGGACTTTCGGAGGTTCTTCGGCAAGCTTGAAAAGCGTCTGGGAGATCGAGGCCTGGTCGAGGTGCTGCTGCAAGGCGGTCTTCACAACAGGAGGCAGCTCAGGGATGAGGCCTTTCTCACCGGTCTGCTGGAGCCGATTCAGGATCTGGGGTATCACCCCAAGGTCGTCCGCGACCCGGAACACAGTCTCTTCAAGCTGGTCATCCCGGCCAGAACCGACAACGGCGCCTCAGGCAGGATGGTTGACCTTCAGTTCGTGACCCTGCCCGAATTCAGGAGCGCCGTGGCCCTCAAACGCGGCTTCGGCGACTTGGATCAGCCCCCTTTCGTGATCGACGGCAAGAACGAACCTGCGGTCGAGCTGGCCAGTCGAGACGAGTTCCTCGACACAGTGATTGCATTGGGGAAGAAGGGATTTCAGATTCAGCGGTACAAGGGGCTGGGCGAGATGAATCCGGAGCAACTCTGGGAAACAACCATGGATCCGGAGGCACGCTCGCTGCTGCAGGTGCGGATTGAAGACGCGATGGTAACCGATGAAATCTTCACCATTCTGATGGGAGATGCCGTCGAACCGCGCCGCCGGTTCATCGAAGACAATGCCCTGGAGGTGAAGAACCTGGATGTGTAGTCCGCATGCCTCGCCAGACTTTCGGCGAAGGGACGATTAGATCAAATTGACGCCGTTCCGGCGTCCCCTCCCAACCGGGTAAAGTCAACCCGACAACCTCATGGAAAGCTCGATACCCCGCAATCAAATACCGATCAACATCGAAGAGGAGATGAGGCGCTCCTACCTGGACTATTCCATGAGCGTGATCATCGGCCGTGCGCTGCCCGACGTTCGGGATGGGCTCAAGCCGGTCCATCGCAGGATCCTGCACGGTATGCGGGAGATGGGGCTGACGCCCAACAAGCCCTACCGCAAGTGCGCCAAGATCGTCGGGGAGGTCATGGGCAACTTTCACCCTCATGGAGATAACGCCATCTATGACGCCCAGGTGCGAATGGCTCAGCACTTCGCCATGCGCTACCCGCTGGTGGACGGCCAGGGGAACTTCGGATCGGTGGACGGAGACCCTCCAGCGGCCATGCGCTACACCGAGGCCAGGCTGGCCGGCATTTCCCGGGAGATTCTGGCCGACATCGAAATGGACACGGTGGATTTCGTTCCCAACTACGATGAGAGCCAGCTCGAGCCCATCTGTCTGCCTACCCGGATTCCCAACCTGCTTGTGAATGGTTCGGCCGGCATCGCGGTGGGGATGGCCACCAATATCCCCCCGCACAACCTGACCGAGGTGATCAACGCGGTGATTCGCCTGGTGGAGAAGCCCGACGCCACGCTGGAGGAACTGGCGAAGATCGTGCCGGGGCCGGACTTCCCCACCGGGGGGGTGATCTACGGTAGGGAAGGAATCGCCAAGGCCTACTCCACGGGGCGGGGCTCGATCGTCATCCGGGCCAAGGCCGCCATCGAGACACAGGCCCGTGGCGATCGTCCCATGATCGTGATCACCGAAATCCCGTTTCAGGTCAACAAGGCCAAGCTGATCGAAAAGATTGCGGACCTGGTCCAGACCAAGAGAATCGACGGCATCTCGGACCTGCGCGACGAATCGGACCGCGACGGCATGCGCATTGTGGTGGAGCTGCGGCGCGGCGAACAGCCGGAAGTCATCTTGAACAATCTCTACAAGCTCACGCCCATGCAAAGCAGCTTCGGCGTGATCATGCTGGCGATCGCCGACGGCCAACCGAGAGTCCTGAACCTGGTGGATGCCCTGCGGCGCTTTGTGAATCACCGCAGCGATGTAATTCGGCGCCGTAGCCGCTTCCTGTTGAAAAAGGCTGAAGAAAGGGCCCACATCCTGGAGGGCCTCTTCAAGGCGCTGGACCATATCGACCGGGTGATCCGGATCATCCGCCGGTCCAGGTCTCCGCAGGAAGCCCGGGACCGCCTGATGGCGGAATTCGCGCTCTCCGCCGTCCAGGCGCGCCATATCCTGGATATGCAGTTGCGGGCCCTCACCAGCCTGGAGCGCGAGAAGCTGGATCAGGAGTATGCCGAGCTATCCAGGCAAATCGCCGAGCTCCGGGAGATCCTTTCCAGCGACGTCGCCCTGAAGAAGCTACTGGTGCAGGAACTCAAGGCGGTCCGCAAGCAGTACGGGGACGAGCGTCGCACGGCCATCGTGGACGAGGCCGCCGAGATTACGCTGGAGGACTTGATCGCCGTCGAGGACGTGGTGGTCACCGTGACCCATACGGGGTATCTGAAGCGAACCCCCATCAGCATCTATCGCATGCAACATCGCGGTGGCAAGGGGCGTATCGGGATGCGCACCCGGGACCAGGATTTTGTCGAGACCCTTTTTGTGGCTTCCACCCACAGCTATCTGCTGATCTTCACCAATCAGGGGAAGATCTATTGGCTCAAGGTCTACGAGATCCCGGATGTGGGCAGCAGCGGCAAGGGCAAGGCCATCGTCAACCTGGTCAACTTCTCCCACGGCGAGAAAGTGGCCGCCATGCTGCCCGTCACCGAGTTTGCCGAGGATAAGTACGTGATGTTCGCCACTCGACGGGGAACGGTCAAGAAGACCCGGCTGGACAAGTTCAGTCGCCCGATGGCCAGGGGAATCCACGCCATCAACCTGGACGAAGGAGATGAGTTGATCGGAGCCGAGCTGACCTCGGGAGAGGATCAGATTTTCCTTGGAACCCACAAGGGCAAGTGCATCCGCTTCAGCGAGTCGGACGTCAGACACATGGGTCGGCCGGCACGCGGCGTCAGGGGCATCAAATTGGCCCGCAGCGATTACCTGGTCGGCATGACGGTGGGGGGGGATGAGGGCTTGATCCTGTCGGTCACCGAGAACGGCTACGGCAAGCGCACCCCGATCGGTGCCTATCGCCAACAGTCGCGAGGCGGCCAGGGCGTCATCAACATGAAGACCACCGATCGCAACGGGAAGGTGATGGCGATCATGAAGGTGAACAAGAGCTCGGGAATCATCCTCATCACCACCCAGGGGAAACTGATCCGCCTGAAAGCCGCAGCCATCAGAGCCGTGGGCAGAAGCACCCAGGGTGTGCTGCTGATGGATCTCGGCGAAGGCGATCAGGTGGCGGCGGCCTGTCTGATCACCCACCAGTCGGAGCAATTGCTGGATGGTCAATCCACCGTCGTACACTGACCGATCCGCCGCCCACCGGCATCCAACCGACCATCAAGCGGTTTCCACCCGTTCTTTCCTTCGATTCCACTTCAGGTACTTCCTCCGCCGGAAGGACTGTACCCCCATAGCCGTGACCACGGTGCCGTAGTAGCCCAGCATGACGTCGCACTTCAACTGCTCCCCCAGGCGAATGGCATTCTGCAGATTCTGATGATGCAGCCGGATGTCTTCGCCTCCCGTCCTTCGGTAGACCTTGGACCAGGTCTCCTGAGCTCTAAACTCGCCGGGCTTAACCCGGTCTTTCAGGCTCTCCGACTGAGGAGTGATCACGAAGCCGTCCCTGGTGAAACGGAGAGTAGCCTTGTGTCCGCGAATCACATGGGCCACTTTGAAATCGTTGGCCATTGAGGAGATCAGGGCTACCGTGGGGCCTCCGGGGTAGTCGCAGAGCATGTTGAAGGTGTCCGGGATCTGGGCGACGCTTTGGGTGAATTGCCAGGTCCCGCCGCTGGCAACCACCCGATCCGGGAAAGTCAGCCCGGCGGCCTTGATGATTCGGGTCACGCGGTGAACAAAGAGGTCGGTTGCGACACCGCCGGAATAGTCCCAGTAGCGTCTCCACTGGAAGAAACGGCGCGGGTCCCAGGGGCGCTTGGGAGCCGGTCCCAGCCATGCCTTCCAGTCCAGGTTGGTCCGCGGATTGGCGTCCGGGTCGATGTCGTAGGCCCAGAAGTCGTCGGTGTAGTTTCGAGAGTAGTCGATCTGGGCCAGGACCAATTTCCCCAGGACCCCCTCACGGATATAGCGGCCGGCAACCTCGTAGGATTCGTCCGACATGCCCTGCACCCCCACCTGCAGTTTCAGCTTGGAGCGCCGGACCCGTCGCACCACCTCCTTGGCCTGCCGGATGGTTTGGGTCATGGGCTTCTCCAGATAGATGTGCTTGCCGGCATCCAGGGCGTCCAGAGTCATACGGTGGTGCCAGTGCTCGGGCGTGGCAATCAAGACGTAGTCCAGCTCCTTTTGGGACAAGAGGGTCCGGTAGTCGGAGTAGGCGGTGCCACCCGTCAGGGCGGCGGCGGCATCCAGGCGTTTGCGGAAGACGTCGCAAACTGCCGCCACTTTGATGTTGGCGCTGTCCTGCATGCCCAGCAGGGCTCTCATGTGGGAGTTGCCCATGCTGCCGCAACCGATGACCCCGACCAGAAGGCGCTCATTGGCCCCCGGGACGGCCAGGTAGCTGCGGGCGTTCCAGGCCGGGGCCAGGGCGACGCCCATCCCCAGCCGCCTGAGAAAACCGCGGCGATCCACTCCTGGGTCCTTCATGATGATCTCCCTTCTTGGCTGATCCCTATATGGTTGGCCGGCCGCTGTTCCGGGGATTCAAGCCGTCGGCCGGGTGGCGGCGCCGGAAGGCCGCAGCAGGCGTTCCAGGTTGCCGGAAAAAATGAGCCGTCTCTCGCGGGACGAGACCCCCAAT
>JAPVWS010000234.1 GCA_027493295.1 Candidatus Versatilivorator vitaminiformans
CTGGTCCAGATGTTCGGCGGCATCCTGACCTCGGTGGTGGTCTTCTTTCTGCTGCTGGACCTCAGCCCCCAGCTTACCCTTTACGTGGTGGTGCCGCTGGCCCTGTTCGGCCTGATTTCCCTGAAGGCCTTCGGATACGTGCGCCCAATTTTTCGGGAACGGGCCAAGGTCAATGCCGACGTCACCGGCCGCCTGACCGAATCGCTGGGAGGGATCCGGGTGATCAAGGGCTTCAATGCCGAGCGGTCGGAGGTTGCGGTCTTCAAGAAGGGCGTGGAGCGAATCTTCGACAACGTCAGGAAGACCCTCACGGCCACCAGCCTGGTCACCAGCGCCGGCACCCTGCTGATCGGGTTGCCGGCGGTCAGCATCATGTGGGTGGGGGGCTCCATGGTGGTCGAGGACGAGATGACCAGGGGAGACCTGATGGCCTTCATCGCCTACTTGGCGTTCCTGGTGGCCCCCCTGATTGAAATGGGGAACATCGGAAGTCAATTCACCGAGGCCTTCGCCGGCCTGGACCGCACCAAGGAGCTGATGAGCGTCCCCAAGGAGAGCGAAAACCCGCTTCGCACCCGTCGGCTGGAGGATGTGAGGGGGAACCTTGTTTTCAAGGGAGTCCATTTTTCCTACCAGCAGGGCACCGAAGTTCTCAGAGACATCTCCTTCGAGGCTCCTCCGGGGTCGGTCACCGCCCTGGTGGGCAGCTCGGGTTCCGGCAAGACCACCATCGCCGGACTGGCCGCGAGTTTCCTGACGCCGGACAAGGGTGTGGTGGAAGTGGACGGCATCGACCTGTCCCGGGTGACCCTGGGAAGCTATCGGTCACGGCTGGGCGTGGTGCTGCAGGATGACTTTCTTTATGAGGGAACCATCCGGGAGAACATCCTGTTCGGCCAGCCCAAGGCCTCCGAGGCCGACCTGCTGAGCGCGGTGAAGGCGGCCCACGTCAAGGAGTTTGCGGACCGGCTGCAGGAGGGACTGGACACCCTCATAGGGGAGCGGGGGGTCAAGCTCTCGGGAGGGCAGCGGCAGCGGGTAGCCATCGCCCGGGCACTGCTGGCGGACCCCAGAATCCTGATCCTGGACGAGGCCACTTCCAACCTGGACACCGAGAGCGAGATCTTCATTCAGGAAAGCCTGAACGAGCTGATCCGGGGGCGCACCACCCTGGTTATCGCCCACCGCTTGAGCACCATTCGCAAGGCCGACCAGATCCTGGTCATCGAGGACGGCAGGATCGTGGAGCGGGGGACCCACGATCAACTGATCGCCCGGCAGGGCCGCTACCACCGGCTCTACACCTACCAGGCGCGGATTTGAAGGGTCGGTCCACCAACTCTGGAGCAGGACGCCACTCTCAGGAGCCGCCGAACCTGAAGGAATAAAGATCGGCATCCTTCAGCATCACCCGCAGGCGAATGGGCCTTCCCGCCAGTACGGCCAGATCGGCGCCGCCTTTCCAGGCCACAACGCCGTCGATTCGATCCCCGAATATCTCCGGCGACTCGGCCAGGCTGAAGCCCGGAACCGGTCGGCCGGTGGCATCCTGAACCTCCACCTCCAGGCTGCCGGCGGCCGAGGTAGCGTAGTTCAGGGTCAGCTCCCCGCCTCGAAATACCAAGGGCCGGGTCACCAGTTCGCCGCCGCTCAGGCCCGCCCGCGCCGAGACGAAGCCGTCCATCCGCAGGGTGTAGCGCCGCAGCCGCGAAGCCTTCCCGTTGGCGGTCCAATACCCGCCCTCATTGACATAGAGCGACAGTTCGTCCGGCCTGTCGTTCGTCTCCGCCGGGGTCACCAGCAACCCGTAGGCGGGAAAGGAGGCCGGATAGATCCAGCGCTCCCTGCGAGGGCCAGGGCGAATGAAGGCCTCACCCCAACGCTTGAAGGAGAGGCCGTCCCGACTGCTCATGAACAGGGTCTCCGAGATGGAGCCGTAGCGATAGGAGGGATGCTCGGTTATCGGCAGTCCCTTCTCGATCTCGCGCCCGGCCATGAACCGCCCCGGAAATCCCACCAGCAGATGGGGAGATCGGAAATAGGGCCGGACCTGGTTGAGGTAGAGCTGTTCGCGGGGAGCTCCTGGGTATTGGAGCCAGAGGGGTTCGCTCCAGTTGAGAAAATCCTCGGAGGTGCAGGTCATCACGTCCCGGGCCGGCCCCGCTGGGTCGAGACCCAACTGGGGCCCCTCGGGCCGAATCTCGTCGTTGGGGCCGCGTATTTCCCGGTAGTAGGCCCGGTAGACTTGCCGCGCACTGTCCCAGAAGGCCACGTTCTGGGAGTCGAACTTGCCCCGGGTGATCACCGGAGCATCGCTCATCTTCCGCCAGCGGACCCCGTCGGGAGAGGCGAAGGCGTAGAGTCCGCGTGGATCGCTCAAGGCCGCCAGGGCCTTGTAGCGTTCATCGGGTTTGGCGGCAGGGTTGGCGTCCTTGAAGGGAACGAAGGTGTTGGAGACCTCCCCCGAGAGGATGATGTTGTTCCTCTTGGAGCCCTGGAACTCCACCAGCCCCAGCTCCGGCCTCATCCAGCGGATGCCGTCCCGGCTTTCAGCCAGGCAGACCCACAGGGACGGCTCCTTGCCGATCCCCGGCCAGGCGGCTGCCCGGTAGTACATGCGGTAGCGGTCGCCGTCGCGAAACAGTGTGCTGTATCCGGAATAACCACCCTCCCAAGGCCGGTCATGGGTGAAGACCACCTCCCGTTCCACCGGGGAATGCAGGCGCAGCTCGACCGTCCCGTCGGTTCGCTCGATCAGGGCGTCGTCCACCAGGAGCTGGCGCCGCGATCCGATCTCGATGGGGGTGTCCGGCTGAGGGCCGCATCCGCTCCAGAAGAGTCCCCCCAGGACAAGGAAAAAGAGGCAACCTCGTTTTAGCCCCCACCTCTCACCGTTCCTGTAACAATTACGGCTACGAATAACCATGCCGTTGCAGTTCCCTTCGTGCCCCTTCGTCGTCCTTCGTGTCCCTTCGTGGATATCTTTTTTCCTGGCTTGTTGATCTAAGCCACAGCCTCCCTAATCGTTGCTCGCCCCTTCCTCTTCGCCGATTCCCAGAGCGGTGGCCGCATTCCGCCAGAAGAGTCCCTCGACCTGGTCCCTGGAGAGGCCGGCGACCTCGGCCGCGAACTTCATTGCCAGAAGCTGCTCGTAGACCGCCAGGATGGGCCGGCCGTCGCAGTGCGGAAACTGAAGGTCGCCCCGGTCGGCATCGTAGTGCTCCCAGGCTCGCCCCAGGGCGGCGTAGTGGCCGTGGAAGAAGGCCGCCCCCACTCCGTCCGAGCCCCAGAAAACCCGGCGGGGGTCCTCCTTGGTGAGCAGGGAGATGTAGGGCCGGGGGTCGGTCACCGCCGAGGTGTCGTAGTGGATGTTGGGCATGTCCCTGAGCCGTTCCACCGCCTCTTGCATGGGCCAGTAGGTGAAGCTGCGGGCGCAATGGGCCAGCAGCCACTTGAGGTTGGGATAGCGCTTGGTGGTGTATTCCTCCAGGTCCTGAAGGTTGAGATGGTCGGCGCAGCCGTGAAAGCGGGACAGGTGCATGGTCACCCACAAGCCGTGGTGGTTGGCGAACTCCATCTGCTCGTGGGGCAGAAACTCATGGATGCGGCACTGGGCGATGTCCCCGGTGATCGAGTGGGTGCGGTAGGGCTTCAGGCCGACGAACTGGGGGTGCTTGAGGTCCCGCTCGATGTCCGCCAGCTTGCAGGAGGGCGTCACCAGGCGGTTGTGGCGCACGCCGGCCACCCCGTCGATCTCGCTCCGGTTCAACTCCACGTGTTTGGCCACGTCGGTTCCCGGGAAGGGGTGGCCCAGGATGAGGTACTGCATGCGCCGTCCCGGGTAGAGGACCTCGGCCCACTGATTCAAGGTCTCCAGATCGTTGTCCTCCTTCTTGAGCGAGTCCGGGTCCACTCCGGTTACGGCGGAGCGCCAGAAGCAATGGATGTGGGCGTCCAGGATTCGGGAAGGAACGAAGTCCTCCAATTCTTCCTCCCAGACCTGCCGATCGCAGTCGCGGTAGTCGATGTTTGCTTGAGCCATGGATTTCCCTCCTGGGGCACGGTAATTTCGGACGATTCTAAAACAATATGCTCATTGGGCCTTTTGCAAAATTCGGCAGTGGGACATTTACCGGGAATGGCCACGAAAGGCACAAAACACAATTTGTGCCTTTTGTGCTTTTTGTGGTTAGACAATATTTTTCACCAGGTCGCACCCGATATTGAAAAAGGCAGAACCTCAGGTATGCCGGCAAGATGACCTGCCGCGCTACGAATTTCGCAATACGCTCCATTCTCCCTACTATGGACGTCCCTCGGACCGGCGCAGGATCAGGCTGGCCGCTAAGGCCACCGATACCAGCACCAGGTGGCCCAGCACCCCGGTCAGCCATAGGCTGAGGGTGCAGTTGAAGCTCCCCAAATCGAGGATGGGCTCGGCGCTTCCCGGCAGCCTCACCTGGGTCAGGGTGGCCCAGGCCGTAAACAGGAGGCAGGCCAGGATGCCCAGGTAGGCTCCCCCGGCCAGCGTCCAGCGGAACAGCATGCCCACGGCAAATAGTCCCAGGATGCCTCCGGTGAAGATCATGGTCATGGTGAGGGAGAACTCGACCAGGGAGGCGCTGTCGATCCGGGTCCACTGGAGCGCCAGCAGAATGGAGGCGGCGCCCAGGCCGACCACCGAGATTCTGCCCACCAGCAGCCTGAGGCTCTCGGAGGCGCGGGGGCGCAGCTTGCCGAAGAAGTCGTTGACCACCACCGTCGCCAGCGAGTTGAGATCCGAGTCCAGCGAAGACATGGCGGCGGCGATGAGGGCGGCCAGAACCATGCCCTTGAGACCCGCCGGGAACTGGGTGCTGACAAAGTAGGGAACGATGCGGTCCTTGACCGCCATGACGTCCGCCGGCACCACCTCGGCGCTGAACTGGTAGTAGGACCATAGCAGCGCTCCCAGCAGCATGAACAGCAGCCACACCGGCACGCAGGCCCCCGCTCCCATGACGGCCCCACGGACGGCTTCTCGATCGGAGCGGGCCAGCAGGTAGCGCTGCACGTTGTGCTGGTTGCAGCAGAAGGACTGCAGCCAGGCGACTATCGAACCAAGGATCAGAAGCCACTGGTTGTTCTGGGTGGCGTCCCATTGCCAGCGGCCGATCTCGAACTTGCCCCCCTCCCAGGCTGCCGTCAGGATCTGGGAAGGACCGGCGTCGGACCCGAACAAAATGAGCAGGATGCAGAGCAGGCCCCCACCCACCAGGAAGATGCCCTGGACGACGTCGGTCCAGACCACGGCCTGGATGCCGCCGATCAGGGTGTAGAGCACGGTTACCGCCCCCAGAATCAGGATCACGCCGGTGACGTCCCACCCGGTCAGCACCGCCGTGGCCAGCGCCAGGAAGTAGTAGGTGACGCTGACGTCGGCCACCCGGCTGACCAGAAAGGTGGCGGCCCCGTAGGCGCGCGCGGGGTAGCCGAACCGCTGCTGCAGGTACTCGTAGGCCGTCATGCGCACGTTGTGCCGGTAGAACACCACGATCCGCCGGGCCAGCAGCAGCATCACGATCAGCGGCATCAGGTGGGCGGGAATCAGAAACATGTTGTCGTGGAAGACGTTTCCGGGGTGCCCCACGAAGGTGGCGCTCCCGCAAATGGTGCCCAGGATGGAGAAGGCCACCACCCAGCCCGGAACGCTGCGCGCCGCCAGAAAGTAGTCCTCGGTGGTCTTTTGCCGCCTGGAAAAGTAGACTCCCAGCAGAGCCACTCCGCTCAGGTAGACCACAACGATGCCGGTATCTATGGGAGCCATGGAGGATACTCGTTTGTTTGGGCGGAAGCCTTTCGGATTGCAAGCTGGCGGCCAAATGGCCCGCAGCCGTCGACGGCGCTGGAATTCACTCGCTTCCGGGTTGCCACTTAGTCTATATCGGATGCCGATGGACTGTTCAACCCGGCTTGCCGGGCTAGCCCTTGGTTCTTGACAGAGCACATGCACCGATTAGAATTGCATGTAGACACGTTGTAGATATAGAGCGGGCGATGAGAGTCGAGTCAGAAATCAAAAAGTGGGGTAACAGCCTGGCCCTGCGTATAACCGGCATCATGGCCGAGCTGCCAAAGTTCAAGGTTGGAACCAAGGTTATTGTCGATGTCACGGACGAGGGTATTGCGGTTAAGCCTGCGACTCCTGAGGAGAGAGGATTCCGTTTCCCCTATAGCGAGCAGGCGCTTCTGGCCGAGATGACCCCGAAGACAGCTCACGCCGATGCACTGGCTAAACCGACAGCGTCCGAGTTTGGAGACTAGATGGCCTTCAAGCGGTACATCCCGGAACGCAGGGATGTGGTGTGGCTCGATTTTGAACCGACGCGGGGATCGGAAATCGGAAAATACCGGCCCGCATTGGTGCTTAGCAGTCGAGAGTACAACCGCAAGACCGGCTTGCTGATCTGCTGCCCGATAAGTACCAGTATTCGCGGCGGCGCCACTGAAGTGCCAATATCCAATCTGGGGAAACCATCCGTAATCGTGGCAAGCTTGATTCAAACCCTCTCCTGGAAAGATCGTAGCGTTAAGAAAATAGTCGCCGCGGATCCGGAAAATTTCCGCGAGACCTTATTAAGGCTCCTCCCGCTCATTGGAGCGACGGAAATCATTGAGGAGTCGATGCAACTTTAGCGTTCCCGCAGCACTGATCGCATCCCGGCACCTCAAGAATTCTTCAAAGGAAACGGCGCCCGGATGCGTCCCATCCACTAGAGCCGGACACCTCTGCAGGGGTCGGCGATTTTTCGAAACGAAAGCGCCATCATTGCCGCCTCACTGACTATTTGATGAATGTCACACCCGATGGAATGACTGACGTCGACGACGAAATCCTGGCTCGCAGGGCCGCCGCGGGAGACAGGAACGCCTTTTCGGAGTTGCTGAAGCGCCACTACGGCCTGATCTACCGTGTCGGCGCGCGCATGCTCGGAGACGGGGCCGAGGCTGAGGATCTGGCACAGGATGTCTGTGTGGGGCTGGTGACCAGGCTGGCGTCCTACGGCGGCCAGAGTCGATTCACCACCTGGCTTTACCGGGTGGTGGTGAACGCGGCGCGGGACGCCATGCGCCGCGACGGCACCCGCCGCCGAAACGAGCGGGAATTCGTGGAGCAGGACGTTCGCGTCCATCGCCAGAGCAGCAGCGGGGGTGAGGATTCCATTTGGCTGCAACAGGTGCTAGGCCAGTTGAGCGAAGAGCTGCGAGCCACCGTGATCCTGGTGCTGGCGGAGGGTCTTCGACACGGAGAAGCCGGCAAGATCCTGGGAGTCAGCGAAGCAACG
>JAPVWS010000235.1 GCA_027493295.1 Candidatus Versatilivorator vitaminiformans
GGGTCTACCTGGCCCTGGGGTTGGTGGCCGGCATGCTGGAGGCGAGGACATCGGGCAAGGGGCAGGTGATCGACGCAGCCATGGTGGATGGCGCGGCATCCCAGATGACCTACGTCTACGGCCTGAGGGCGGCCGGCCAGTGGACCGATGGCCGAGCCGATAACACCCTGGACGGGGGCGCCCCCAACTACCGGGCTTACGAGACCAGGGACGGAAAGTACATAGCCATCGGTCCGGTGGAGCCCAAGTTCTGGGTCCGGCTGCTGCAACTGATCGGAGCCGAGAAGGAAGATCTGCACCAGTTGGAGGATCGATCGAAGTGGCCGCGAATGTGCGAGCGCCTGGCCCAAATCTTTCGCACCCGGACCCGGGAAGCGTGGCGGCAGCTTTTGGAGGGAAGCGACGTCTGTTTTGCCCCGGTTCTCGACATGGGCGAGGCTCCGGAGCATCCCCACAACCGGGATAGGCAAACCTTCGTGGAGGTGGAGGGTGTGCCGCAGCCGGCGCCCGCACCGCGCTTCAGCCGCACACCCAGCCGGATCCAGCGGCCCCCGGCCAAACCCGGTGAGCACACCCGGGACGCCCTGAAGGACTGGGGCTTCAGCGAATCGGAGCTGGACCGGCTGCAGGAAGCAGGAGTGATCGGACGGCTGACGGTGGAGCCGGATTAGGGTTTGGGGTCTATCGCCAGTGCGTTGGAGCCGATCCGAATCGCCTTCAACCCTGGCTGAAGGATTTTCCCCGGAAAAGGGCTTCCGCTCCCAGGTCTTCCTCGATCCGCAGGAGCTGATTGTACTTGGCGATGCGGTCGGTGCGGCTGGCGGAGCCGGTCTTGATCTGGCCGGTGTTCAACCCCACCGCCAGATCGGCGATGAAGGTGTCCTCGGTCTCTCCGGAGCGGTGGGAGATGACGGCCGAATAGTGGTGGGTCTTGGCCAGCTCGACGGCTTCGATGGTCTCGGTCAGGGTCCCGATCTGGTTGACCTTGACCAGGATGGAGTTGGCCACTCCATTCCGGATGCCTTGCTCCAGGCGGTGGGTGTTGGTGACGAAGAGATCGTCCCCGACCAGTTGCACCTTGGCTCCCAGCCTGCGGGTGAGCAGGGCCCATCCCTCCCAGTCGTCTTCGGCCAGCCCATCCTCGATGGAGGCGATGGGATACTGGCGCACCCAGTTCTCCCAGAATTCCACCATCTGTTCGGCGCTCTTCTCAGATCCGTCCGACTTCCTGAAGCAGTAGCGCCCCCCTTCGTAAAACTCGCTGGAGGCCGGATCCAGGGCGATCAGCAGGTCCTCCCCCGGGCTAAAGCCGGCCTGGGCGGCCGCTTCCAGGATGACTTCAATGGCCTCCTCGTTGCTCTTGAGGTTGGGGGCGAAGCCGCCCTCGTCGCCGACGGCCGTGCCGTATCCCCGCTTTGAAAGCACTCGCTTCAGGTGGTGGAAGACCTCGACGCCCATGCGCAGGCTGTCGCTGAAACGCGAGGCTCCCACGGGCATGACCATGAACTCCTGGAAGTCGACGTTGTTGTCGGCATGGGATCCGCCGTTGAGGATGTTCATCATGGGCACGGGCAGCAATCTGGCATTGACGCCGCCCAGATAACGGTAGAGGGGCTCGCCGCAGGCCTGGGCTGCGGCCCGGGCCACGGCCAGAGACACCGCCAGCAGGGCGTTGGCGCCCAGGTCTGCCTTGTTGGGCGTCCCGTCCAACTCGATCATCTGGCGGTCGACTTCCACTTGCCGGCAGGCATCCAGCCCCTGAAGCGCGCCGGCGATGCTTTGATTGACGTTGGCCACCGCCTGCTGAACGCCTTTGCCGAGATAGCGCTGGGGGTCCCCGTCTCTGAGCTCGACGGCTTCGTGCTCACCGGTGGAGGCCCCCGAGGGGACGGCCGCGGTACCGGTAGCTCCGCCTTCCAGAACCACCGTGGCCTCGACCGTCGGGTTCCCCCGCGAATCCAGAATCTCCCTGGCCTTCACCTCGGTAATGGATGTCATGAGCTCCTCTTCCGGCCGAATCGTCCAGCGCCCGGCGCCGTTCTTGCCGGCCGCATTCTAACCCAGGGCGAAGACCGCAGTCGAGCCGGAGGGGGGTAAACGCCGCGTCCCGGGAGTGAATGTCAGGCGACACGCCGGCAGCATTTGGTTGGGAACCGCGTTCCCCAAAAGGTGCACCTTATTCGCCGCATTCGCGGCTGGGTTGGCGCAGAACCCATACGACCCCGGGCTGCCGCCCGGGGCTACACGAGGCCGCTGCTCCGCAGCTCTATAAGGATGGCCCGTAGGTGGCGTCTCGCCGGGTAACCCACGTCAACCGCAGCGTCGCAGCTCTCCCCAAACCCACGACACTGCCGGGGGTCGAGGACTTTTTATTGATAATGCCCGGGCTTTCGCCCGGGTCGCCATTCGAGCCGCAAAGGCGGCAGCAGCAATCGTCCAGGAAGAGTAGGGGACGTTGTTGAATTGCTGGAATAACTTGGATCCCCGGTACCTGAATTCCAGTAATTCAACAACATCCCCTACACACTTTGGCGGATCCTTTTTGTCCTTTTCCAACCCCTTAGTGGCCCTTCGCAGTCCTTCGTGTGACTTCGTGGATAACTCTTTTTTTCCTGCCAACGGGGCCGAAGCACCGCCTCGCCCGGGTTTGCGCCGGTTTTGGGGGATGGGATAAGATCCAGCCCTCGAGGGTTCGCCAAAATCATGCCCTGAAACGTCTTCCTTTCGCAGGAGCCAGCCATGACCATTCCCATGGATCGAATCACCAGCATGCCGGCCTTTTCCCCCTACTATCCCCCTCCGCCGGTGCGCTACCGCAATGCGCGCTTTCAGTTCGTATTCTTCCGTGCGGATATTGCTGCCGTGGACCGGGTGCTTCCTGCCTGCCTGGAGCCGGCCGAGGACGGCTACTGCGTGGCCATCGGCATCTCCATCCCCTGGGCTTCCAGCTACGGGGCCTTCGACGAGAGCGTGCTGACGGTCAAGTGCACCTTCAGGGGAGAAACCGGGTATTTTGCCCCGGTGGCCTTTCTGAACTCCCGGTCCAGCATCCCGGCGGGACGCGAGATCTACGGCACCCCCAAGGTGTTCGCGGAATTCGAGTGCGGCATGGATGAACGGGTGGCCTACACCGATACCCGCCTGGCGGGGGCCTCTGTGCTGGCCATCCGTTCCACCTTCCACCGGGAGGCCCGGGTAGAGGAATTGCCCAACCTCACTCCCTCCTGGCGGCTCAAGGCGATTCCCCGGGTGGACGGCCGCGGCGCCGACGTGCTCCAGCTGATCGACGGCGCCAATGTGACCTCCGACGTCGACGTGCACATCTGCAGGGCCGGGGACGGAGTGATCCAGTGCGACCCCTCGCCCATTTACAACCTGGCCGACTTCACGCCGCGGGAGTACTACGGCGCCTTCTACCTGGAGCAGGACTACACCGAGGGATACGGTGAGGTGGTCCACGACTTCCTGAATCCCGCCTGAAGCCGA
>JAPVWS010000236.1 GCA_027493295.1 Candidatus Versatilivorator vitaminiformans
TTATATATCAGGTGTCGGACGGAAGCCGTCACCCGCCGGGATGTCAGCAGGTTTGGAGCCGCTGCTCTCCCACTCCGATTCCTCGCCGGGTCGCTGAGAGAAGGATACAACCATTTTTATTATCAATATGTTGAACGCATCCAATTAAAGGCCTTGTGGATACAAACTCCCCTGGTCGGCTGCCCGGTGAGAAATGTGGGCTCGACCGGGCGCAATATTGGTCTGTCGGAACGAAAAAAGGGAACCGCGGGGTTCCCTTTCGATCCGGTCAACCATCCTTCAAGGTCCGGCCATTCCCTGGCGGGCCTTAGCCAAGCCCGACCACCCGGACCATCAGTGCTGCTGCCTCCGGGCTTGAATCATCTGCTGCATTCGGTCCTTGGCCCGCAGCTTCAACTTCTTCAAAGTCACTTCCTCGAGCCTTTCTTGCTCGGAAAGAAAACTTCTGTTCAGCAAAAGGGACAGTTTTTCGTCATAGGCGCTGTGTTCTTCGGCAAGTTTTCTGAACTCGTCACTGGACTGCAAGAGATGCTCTCTAATATCCAAGGCGCTTGACACCGTTCCTTGTCCTCCTTCCTTTTGCTAAAGCCTGGTTTCCGATCTGCCTTCATTACCCAAAACTATCACAGCGCCAGAGACCAACTCAAGGAGCAATCGGGTCACTCGCGGACCAGCTGGTCTCCTGTGTCAAAAACACTACAGCTTCAAGTATTCCTTCAGTTTTCTGGAGTTGGAACGACTCACCGGTATTTCGGTTTCGGCCTGGTCGGCCATTTTGAGCTGCAGTGTCCGGTTGAACCAGGGAACCACCTCCTTGATCCGGTTGATATTTACCAGGAAGGACCGATGAACACGCCAGAAGACCTGTGGATCCAGATTGGCCTGCAACTCCTCCAGAGTTCGATAGTGGGTCTCTCCATTGAGATCCCGGGTAGACACCTGAACACAGCCGTCCGAAACGCTGGCAAAGACAATGTCGTCGGCATCGACCATCAGGTGGCGTTTCCTGTCCTTGACCAGGAGCTTCGACTTCCTGGGGGTGGCCGGAATGAACTGCTTGAGCAGGTTCCTGATCCGGTCGTCTACCGGAACATTGGACTCCAGTTGCTTCCTTGCCCTCTGAATGGCCTTTTCCAGCCTGGATTTCTCAACCGGCTTGAGGATGTAGTCCACCGCGTTGACCTCAAAGGCCCTGACCGCATACTGATCGTAAGCCGTGACAAAAATGACCTGAGGCAGAACCTCTTCCTTGACCAGTTGGTGAACCACCTGAAAACCGTTGAGTCCAGGCATCTGAATATCGAGAAACATCAGATCCGGCTCCAACTCCTTCACCAGGCGAATGGCTTCCACCCCGTTGCGGCCCTGGCCGACCACACCGACGCCGGGAACCGAATCCAACAGGAAGTGAAGCTCCTCCAGGGCCAACTCCTCATCGTCAACCAGGACACAGGAAATAGGCATCTCAGGATTTTCTCTCCCCGGAACCAATCAGGCCCCGGCTGCCCCGATATCGCGGGATTCCTGCAGGGGGATTTCAATATGGGTGAAGGTGCCTTCCCCGGGCCGGCTGCTCACCGTGAATGCGAAATCGGTCTGATAAGCCACCTTCAACCGCTCCAGTACGTTGCTGATACCGATTCCGGAGTGGTAGATCGAAGACAGTTTGTCGTCGGAAATTCCAAGCCCGTCGTCGGCAACCTGAATGAACAGACGTTCCTCCTGGAGCGCCGAGCAAATCCTGATTCGGCCCCCTTCGATCTTGGGGGAAATTCCGTGCCTGATCGAGTTCTCGATGATCGGCTGCAGGATCATGCTCGGAATCATGCAGGACAGCGTCCGATCGTCGATTTCCTTTTCGACCCTCAGCTTGTCTTTCCCGAAGCGACTCACTTCAATGTCCAGGTAGTTGTCGATAAATTCCACTTCCTCCCGCAGAGGAATGAAGTTTTCGTGTCCCTGTAACAGCTTGCGCAGGATGTGCGAAAGCTTCAGGACAGTGGCTCTTGCCTTGGCGGGGTTGGAGCGGATCAGCGACGCGATGGAGTTCAGGGTGTTGAAGAGGAAATGAGGATTGATCTGATTGGCCAGGGCGTCCAGGCGGGCCCTCACCACCAGCACCTCCTGCTCGGCAAGCTTGATTTCCAGCCGGGTGTTGTTCCAGACCTTCAGGGTGACTCCAATGCAGCTCAGCGAAGCCACCAGAATCAGGGCAAACACGATGAGGCTGTCGGTGGGAAAATAAAACAGCCGCGACGAGGTCAACGCTTGTCCGAGTAGCTGCCTCAGGGTCTCCACGCCGACGCAACTGAAGAAGAAGATGAGTTGCCAGCCACTCTTGCTGAAAAGCTGCCTGGAAAAGAAGGAAAGAACCAGGTTGATGAAAACGAAGGGCGAGAAGTTCCAGATCTCTTCTTTCCTGGGCGAAAGGTTGCGCAGCAGCCCGCTCAACAGCCCCAAGGTCGGGTAGATCGCCAGGGCCGCCCACTCCTGCTGCTGCAGCAGCGCCACCATCCCCACGCAGCCCCCGACAATGGCTCCGACGACGGTGCCGCCCAGGAGGCCGGCAATGAAAGTGCCCTCCAGACTGAGGTCGAAGGCAGCGAATGGATTGATGGTCCCGCTGCCTACCCCGGCGCCTCGGATGACCACTCCGATACAGAGCGGCAGACCCCAAAACCGGATGAGGGTGAGTTTCTCCGCGGCTTCCCTCTCCTCGGCAAAGAGCGTTTTGCGAAAGGTTTGGGAACGAGTCAGCAAGGACGCCAGGGAGGCGATAATCCCCAGCTTGACCAGGAGCGCAATCAATATCTCCCGGTTGGCGGCAAAGATTTCCACTGCCGTAATTACCTCAACAACTGCCTACTGGAGCCTGCATGTCACACCAGGATACTTGTAACCTCCGGGGCCACGCTCACGCCTCCCGAGACATGGAGGTCAACCATCACCGGGTGGTTACTCTAACACCCGACTCAGGAGAATTCCAGACAGGGCTCCGGCCGTGCCAGAGGTCGCAATAGACCGGTAAGCATGGAGTTGAAATAGAACCACGAATTTCCACCAATGGACTCGAATGGTTTCATAGTTCCCGCTTCTCCCATTCAAGCTGTGGACACCCGCAATCAGGGATCGATCCGATTCTCAATAGTAATCTGTGTTCATTCGTGTCCATCTGTGATTCACTGCTCCTGTTTGACTATGAATCGGTTTTTCGACACTTGGCGCTGGGCACTGTTTCAGCCAAGTGTCGCCCCTGCCCTGCCGGACAGATCATACAGGGAGAAACAGGGGCTTCTTACGAACCTGGGAGACTGGCCCCCCACCGGTTCGACTGCGGGCGGAGCCCTTGTCTCACCGTGGGACGACGTCAGGGGATGGAGCCTACCCCGGAGCGTGGGCGTCCCGCCCGCGCTCCCGGGAGGCGCCTCTTCCAATCGCTCTTGCTCCTCAAAAGGGCGTGCACGGGATTGCCGGAACTCGGCCAGCGCCGATGCGGCACAGCCGTCACGCTTGGTGGCCCTTCGTAGTCCTTCGTGTCGCTTCGTGGATCGCTCTTTTTTGGTTTGTTTCAGGTAACCCCATGCTCTACCTGACGGAAACCGACGTCGAGCAGTTCCTCACCATGCCGATTGCCCTGGAGGCGGTCGAAACGGCATTCCGCCACCTGGGAACGGGTAAGGCCGAAAACATTCCCAGGCGCCGACTGCACCTTCCCCAGGGTTCTCTGCACCTGATGGCGGCTGCCCTGCCCGAACTGGGGTACATGGGCTGCAAGGCCTACACCGTCTTTCGAGGACGGCTCCAGTTCTACTTCTGGCTCTACGAAACCGAGAGCGGCGCCCTGGTTTGCATGATGGAAGCCAACCTTCTTGGGCAAATGCGCACCGGCGCCGCCAGCGGCGTGGCCACCCGCTGGATGGCCCGCGATGATGCCCAAACCGCCGGCATCCTGGGAGCCGGCTGGCAGGCCGGCAGCCAACTGGAGGCCGTTTGCCGGGTACGTCCCGTCCACAGGGTCCTGGCCTTCTGCCGCACACCCGACCGCCTCGAGCGATTCTGCGAGGCCATGCAAGACAAACTGGGTATTCCCTGCCTGCCTGCAGACTCAGCCGAAGCCGTGGTGGATCAGAGCGACATCCTGATCACCATCACCAACTCCTCCCGTCCGGTCTTTGAGGGTGGGCGGATACGCCCGGGAACCCACATTAATGCGGCCGGGGGAAATTCCTTGGCCCGACGCGAGCTGGACGAGGCCTGCCTGAAGCGTTGCGGCGCCATCGTGGTCGATTCCAGGGATCAGGCCAAGCTGGAATGCGGTGAATTCCTGCGGCCCATCGAAAAAGGATTCCTGCACTGGGAACAGGTTGGCGAGTTGGGGGAAGTGGTCACCGGACGGCGCCCGCCCAGAAACAACCCCGACGAAATCACTTTGTTCAAATCCCTGGGTCTGGCCATCGAGGATGTGGCCGTTGCCGCACAGGTCTACCGAATGGCCCTGGAGCGTAACCAGGGGCGCGTGATCCCCTCCATTGCCGAACCCGCAAGTTGACCACGTCTTTCACAGGCCGAGTCCCAATGGCGCGCTCCGGGCTGGCGCCCACGGCTAAGCGCTGACGGCGCATCGGCAAAATGCCGGTCTCAGAGGCTAGGAGCGCCGATCTGCTTGAGATCCTCACCCCTATCCGGCGCCGGAAGCCCTCCAGCGCCCAGCGGGCACGCCAGCGCCTGCGGGCGGTCCTGGAATGGGCCGTACCCGTGGAGTACGGGATCGACAGCCCCTGCGACAGGATCGGCCCGCTCTTGGGTCCTCAATTTGAAGTGTTGGTGCGGCGCGTCATGTTTTGATACCGTTCCTTTTGGACGTGTGGTTAAGTGAGGTGAATCCAGCTTTCCATGAATTTCAACCGAAACAACCACGCCGAACCCCGTGGGCCGATTGCCTATATGGCGGGCAACAGCGTCGCGGCCAATCTGCTGATGTTCGGCATCCTCGCCGCGGGCCTCGTGTCGCTGACCGGCCTCGAGCAGGAAGGGTGGCCCACCGTGCCCTTCAATCAGTTCGAAATCTCCGTGGCGCTCCCCGGTGCAACGCCCGAAGAGGTGGAGGAGGCCATTGTCGTCAAGATCGAGGATGAGATCCGGGGACTGGCGGACGTAAAGGCGGTCAGGTCCATAGCGGCCCCGGGAATAGCGTCGGTCAGGGTCGAAGTCTACTCGGGTACGGACATGGGCGCGAAGATGGATGAAATCGAGTCCGCGGTCGGGCGCATTCAGACGTTCCCGGGCGGAGCCGAGCGGCCCCAGATTCGGGAAATGACCAATGCCCAGAGCGTGATTCGCCTCATCCTCTACGGCGACGTACCCGAGCGGTCGCTGAAGGAGCTCGGCAACCGTATCGAGGACGATCTCGCTTCGCTCCCCAATGTATCCCAGGTCGAGACCAGCGGTGTGCGCAACTACGAGATCTCGATCGAAGTGCCACTGCAGTGGCTGCAGGCCGTTGGGCTTACTCTGACCGATGTCGCCACTGCGATTCGCCGCGGTTCCCTGGACCTGTCCGCGGGCAGCATCAATACCGAGCAGTCGCAGGTGCGGATCCGGACCCTCGGCCAAAGCTACGATCAGCAGGACTTCGAGGACATCGTCATCCTTGGTCGCGACGACGGTACGGTGGTGCGCCTGGGTGATATTGCCGAGGTACGCGACGGCTTCGAGGACTCGGGATTGATCGTGCGCCACCAGGGTCACCCTGCCGTATTCGTCGAGGTTTCGCGAGCCGATGGCGAGAGGGTGATGGATGTGGCGCGCAGTGTACGGGACCACGTCACTAACGAGATAGCGCCCTCTCTTCCCGAAGGTGTGGGCATCACTATCTGGAACGACGACTCTTCGGCCTTCGTGGAACGCGGTCTCATTCTCCTCAAGAACGGAGCCTTGGGGCTGTTGCTGGTCTTGCTCGCGCTGGGCCTATTTCTCGAAGTCCGGCTGGCGTTTTGGGTTGCCGTCGGTCTCGGCGTTTCCGGGATCGGCGCCCTGGCCGCCATGATGGTGTTCGATATCCCGCTCCATGCGGTGTCGCTGTTCTCTTTCGTGCTTGCCATTGGAATCATCGTGGATGATGCGATCGTCGTGTCCGAGTACATTCACCTGGAGCGAATGCGCGGCACGCCGGGGGTTGTTGCAGCGATCCGGGGTGCGCGACGAATCAAGGTGCCGCTGATTTTCGCGGTTCTGACGACGGTCGTGGCGTTTATTCCGCTACTCTTCGTGCCCGCAGGGTTCGGAGAGGTCTGGAAGGCTCTGCCGATCATCGTCATTGCCATGCTGCTGATTTCGCTGGCCGAATCGCTGCTGGTGCTGCCCAACCATCTATCCCATCATCTGCACGGCCCGGATTGGGTGCCCAGATCGGGCACCGAACGATTCGTCGCCCGGATCCAGAATCGTGTCGATTCCTGGTTGAACAGCTTTGTACAAGGGCCCCTGGATCGCGGGATTCAGTTCGCGACGGACTGGCCTGAAGTGACGGTCTCGGGGGCTGTCGCGCTGCTCATCCTGAGCATTTCCCTCCTTCCGGCCGGCATCGTCCGGACCACCTTCGCAACCGAGGTCGAAGGCGACTTCGCAATCGCCACCCTCGAGATGCCGGACGGAACGACCGCGCAGCAAACGTACGCAGTGGCGCAACAACTGGAACTAGCCGGTCACCGGGCCGTGAAGCGGGTCTCCGAGGGCCGGCCCGCGGATGCGCCTCCTCTGCTGTCCGGCGTTACGGTCGTCGTCGGTCGGCGGTCGCGGATCGAGACCGGGGGGCTAACCCCCGCGCCCACCCTGAACCCGGAAGCCAATATCGCCACCATCGAGTTCAAGCTCCTGAGCGCGCAGCACCGGCGCATCACTTCGGGAGAAGTCGTGCAGGCATGGCGCGAGGAGGTAGGTATCCTGCCTCATGTGCGCGCGATCAACTTCATCAGCGAGATCTACACACTGGGCAACCCGGTCGAGGCCGCGCTGTCCCACCCGGACCCGGAACGCTTGATCGAGATCGCATCTGCCACTGTCGCTGACCTGGGCGGAGTCGGAGGCGTATTCGACATACGCTCTGATCACACTCCCGGCATCCCGGAAATTCAGGTCGGACTGCTTCCCGAAGCGCGCACCCTCGGTCTCACGCTCGATGATCTTGCCTGGCAGACGAGAGCCGCCTTCTTTGGCGTGGAGGCCGTGCGGGTGCAGCGAGGACGTGAAGAAGTTCGGGTTTATGTGCGGCTACCCGAGGAGCAGCGTA
>JAPVWS010000237.1 GCA_027493295.1 Candidatus Versatilivorator vitaminiformans
GGCAGACGAGAGCCGCCTTCTTTGGCGTGGAGGCCGTGCGGGTGCAGCGAGGACGTGAAGAAGTTCGGGTTTATGTGCGGCTACCCGAGGAGCAGCGTAATGCGATCACCGACGTCGAGAGCTACCGGTTCCGTACGCCAACCGGTGCCGACGTGCCGATAAGCCGCGTGGCATCGCTGACTTCGGGCACATCGCCGCCGGCCATCCGGCGCCAAGACGGCCAGCGCATTGTCACGGTCACCGCTGACGTGGATGCCAGTGTGATTTCTGCTGCGGCCGCCAATGACATTGTGGAGAACACTATCCTCGCGGAACTCATCGACGAAAACCCGGAACTCACCTACACCTTCGGAGGTGAACAGCAGCAGCAGCTCGACTCCTTGGGCGGTCTCTTTCGCGGATTCGTGATCGCGTTGCTCCTGATTTTCGCGCTGTTGGCCATTCCGCTACGCTCCTATACCAAGCCGTTCATCGTCATGGCCATCATCCCGTTTGGGTTCATCGGCGTGGTCCTGGGTCACTGGGTCCTGGGGGTGGCCGTGAGCGCGGAATCCTTTGTCGGGATATTCGGCCTCGCCGGCGTGGTGGTGAACGATTCCCTGGTGATGATCGATTTCACCGATCAGAAGCTCAGGGAAGACATTCCGGTGCGAACCGCGATCATAGAGGGCGCGAAGGGACGATTTCGCCCGGTCATGCTTACTTCCCTGACCACCTTCCTCGGCTTCACCCCCCTTATTCTCGAAGACGCCATTCAGGCTCAGTTCTTTGTTCCCTTTGCCGCCTCGATCGGCTGCGGCATCCTCTTCACCACGACAATCGTCATGTTTCTGGTGCCCGCGCTTTCCTCGATCCATATGCGCCTGACCTCGGCGCGGGGCTGATGGCCGGTGGGGAAAGTGGCGCGCACCGAGGCCTCACCGGGAAAACTGGCCGGCGAGGCTTCCGGTTGGCAGGGCGAGTCAGGGAGGGGCCCCACAGGGAGAATTGGCCCGAGCGTATTCCGGCCGAAACTCAACCATGAGAGCTGCGAAGCGACGCGTCTTCGCCGGGATGCATCGCCGGTCGAGTGCCGCGCTACCTCAGTCTACAGGCCGCCAATTACCCCCGAAGAGGCCGGCGCGCCACGAAACAGTAGAGCGGCGTGAAGATCCCGGCCCGGCCCCCGGCGACATAGGCGCTTGCGGTCCGATCCAGCAGCCTGACGACCTCCGTCGAGCCCTTCGGCAACACACCGAGACATTCGGCCATCCTGGATCCCCACATCACAGCCTTGCGGCCCATCGGAGTCCGGCGGAAAGCACCGCCGAGCAGTCTGCCCCGGGGTTCCATGGGTTGATACCACGGCGTGATCGCACCCTGCTGGACGCCGGCAAGATCCGACCCCTCCATGACTTCGAATCCCGCGGTTTCGAGCGCCCGATTTACCTCCGGAAACGTCGCGATTTCCTTGAGCGCAATGCCGTGCATGAGTTCCCGCTTGATGGCGCGATGCCGATCGTCACCGGGATCGAACAGGTCCGTCATGCACATTTCCTGGCCCCAGAAGAGGGCTCCGGGTTTCAGGACACGGTAGATTTCGGCAAACGCAGCCACCTTGTCGGCCGCGTGGCAGGTCGATTCGATCGCGTAGCCACGGTCGAAGGTCTCGTCCTCGAAGGCGCTCATTTCCATGAAGCTGCACACCAGGCAGTCAGTCATGTCATCGAGTCCCGCAGCGGCGTTCAGCCGCCTGGCGTTGTTGCACTGGACTTCACTTATGTTGACCCCGACGACCCTGACACCGGCCTCGCGGGCGACCCGGCGCATCGGACCGCCAGTCCCGCAGCCGATGTCGAGTATCGTCATGCCCGGGCGCAGTTCGAGCTTGGAGATCATGAGTTGTTGGTGCCGGATCTTGGCGTCCTCCAAGCTCTCGCCAGGCGCCAGCGGCACGAAGTGCAGGGATTCTCCCCAACCCCAGACCATGAACTCGCTACAAAGGTTGTAGTATTCCTCGACCGTCCGCGTGTGGTCGTAGCCTGCTTCGAAATCCTGGTGGGACACCTTGTCGGTCCATCCTTCGAAGTCCTGCACGCGGCGGACGACGTTCGAACCGTCGAACGCGGCCTTCAGCCCATTGGATAGATCGCGGAGTTGCCTGACGGGTCTCATGGCAGGTTCTGCAGTCACTCCAGGACGGCCATGCGGGCTTCTTCCTGGAACTGACCGGTTGCGCTCCTCTCATTCTCGGATTGAGCTCGTATGAACAACTTTCACAGAATTCACAGCTAGCCCTATCGACCATCCCCGGTGACGGACCGATAAAATCCAGCTTGCGTGGAAAGCTGGATTCACCTTACTTAACCAGATGTTCAACAAGGAATGGTATCAGAACGTGACGCGCCCGACCAAAACTTCAAAGACGGTCGAATGCAGAACCATTGAAGTCGTACGCAGTTGCTGCAAACCGACACAGGCAATGCGAACGGGACTTGTGGAGCTGGCTCGCGGTGCTCCGATTCAGATGCCAATGAAACCAGATAGTAGGCCGGCATTCCGGACTCGACCGGGATGAAAATCGCGATCAATAAGCCTGGTGGTTTTCTCGTGCTGATTGACTCGGTGAAATTGGATAGGCTCGGGCAAAGTCTGTATGGCTCAGGGACTATGACCAAATGGAGGAAGACGGGCAGCCGGTCGTCACCGGCGGCATTCAACATGTCGGCGAAGCCATGATCGTCCAGACCAGAGACGGCCCCGCGCCGAGAGCCGGGATGAAAATCAGTATGATAAACTGTGAAAGTTTTGTCACCGGTTGGCTCCCCCGTATCTCGAAGCCTGGCACTTGTCGGACAGGGCGAAGACTCTGGTGTTGCGAAGCTTGATGTTCGGTGCATCCAATGACCGGACTCCGGCAAGGGCACCGGCCTTGAGCCGTCCGATCCGGACAGGAAAACCATGAGCACGGCCGTGCAATCCCCCATACGCCTCGCCGAAGAGTTGGTCCTGCTGATGCTCAATGAGCAGAGCGGCTACCTGGAGATGGTT
>JAPVWS010000238.1 GCA_027493295.1 Candidatus Versatilivorator vitaminiformans
GATCGAGGGGACGCAGCGAGTCACCGTGCCCGTGGTCTTTGGCGTGCTGACCACGGCCATGGCCTTTACTCCGATGCTGTTTGTGCAGGGGTCGGCCGGACCGATCTGGCGGGTGATTCCCTTCATCGTCATCCCGACCCTGATGTTTTCGCTCATCGAATCCAAGCTGGTCCTGCCCTATCATGTTTCCCACTATCGTCCTCCCAGGGAAGGGCGACGGAAGTCCCTCCTGGTCCGGGTCTGGGACGGCTTTTTCGGGTTCTTCGGGAACGGTCTGGACCAGTTCATCCACAGGGTTTACCGGCCGATGTTTCTGTTCGTGCTGGAGTGGCGCTACCTGACATTGGCCGTGGCAGTGGCGACCCTGCTGTTGACCGCGGGTCTTGTGGCCGGGGGTCTGATTGGCTTCACCTACTTCCCCGAAATCGAATCCGACTACGTGGTTGTCGATCTGACCATGCCCCAGGAGACCCCGGCCGCGGTGACCACCTTGGCCATTCGGAGGATCGAGAAGGCCGCCTTTCAACTGGATCGGGAAATCACGGAACAGACGGGCGGGTCCCTGTTCCGTCATATCCTGACTGTTGTGGGAGAACAACCCAACCGGGCTCAGTCCGAGCGCGGCAATCGATCGGGGGACTCCAACCGGTATTCCACCCCTTACCGGGCGGAGGTCATGATCGAATTGGTTCCTTCGGAATCGAGGAGCATGACCAGTCGTGAGATCGGGGCACGGTGGAGGGAACTGGCCGGATCCGTTCCGGGAGCGGTTGAGCTTACCTTCAATACGAATCTGATTCAAAGCGGCAAGGCCATCGATATACAGCTCAGCAGTCAGGATATCGACAAGCTCCGTCAGTTGGCTAATGCCACCAAGGAGAAGCTGAGCCAGTACCCGGGAGTGATCGACATCAACGATTCCTTTCGGGGAGGCAAGCCCGAGCTGAAATTGGACATCACGCCCAAAGCGGAGTCCCTGGGTCTGTCGCTGCAGGATCTGGGCCGCCAGGTCCGCCAGGGGTTTTTCGGGGAGGAAGCCCAGCGCATCCAGCGGGGACGGGACGATGTACGAGTGATGGTGCGCTATCCTGCCGAAGAGAGACGCTCGGTGGGAACCTTGGAGAGAATGAGAATTCGAACCCCCAACGGCAGTGAAGTTCCCTTCTCAACGGTGGCGACCGCTCAAATGGGACGAGGCTTCGCGACCATTTCCCGGGTGGATCGACAGCGTACCATTACCGTCAACGCGGATGTCGACCCGGCGGTGACGACCGCCAACGAAGTCCTGGGCGACATGGACGCCAAGTTTTTCCCGGATCTGGTGAGGAGATCTCCTGGATTCGCCTACAGCTTCGAGGGACAGCAGCGCGATCAACAGGAGACTCTGGAAGGACTGGCCCAAGGCTTCGCCCTGGTTGTACTGGGAATCTTCGCCATGATGGCCATTCCCTTCCGATCCTACCTGCAGCCGTTGATCGTGCTGTCAGCGGTACCCTTCGGGATCGTCGGCGCCATCTGGGGGCACATCCTTCTGGGCTATTCGACCAGTATTCTCACCATTCTTGGGGTGGTGGCCTTGACAGGAATCGTGGTCAACGACAGCCTGGTCCTGGTCAGCTTCATCAACGAACATCGCAAGCAGGGCATGCCTCTGGTCCGGGCGGTTCATCAGGCCGGCATCGTCCGCTTTCGTCCTATTCTGTTGACCTCTCTGACTACGGCGGCCGGCATCACGCCGCTCATCCTGGAGAAGAGCGTGCAGGCTCAGTTTCTGATCCCGATGGCGATATCGCTGGCCTTCGGTGTCCTGTTCGCCACCTTCATAACGCTCGGCCTGGTTCCTTCCCTCTACCTGATCCTGGAGGATTTCAAGCGGATCTTTCGCTGGTGTTTCGGGATCAAGTCTCCGCCGGAGGGGGGCAGGCCGGCGAATGCGGCAGCCGATGGAGCCGTGCCGGTCGTTCCGGAATAAGGCCCGCGCTTTCAGGAACGAGCCAGCCAGCCGGCTATTCGGTCACCAGCTTGACACCCGTACCGAATCTGCGGTAACCGTCGAATCGAATTTTGCTCTTGGTTCGTATGGGGGTGGCCTTGTGGCTGATGTGGTCCCCAAGGCGGCGCCGGCTGATCCAGATCTCGGCTTCCTTTGGCAGCCAGAATGAGATGCCTGAGATGGTGACCGGCGCATAGTCGACCGACATGTCAAACTGGGTCACCGGAAACTTCCGGGGAATGCCGACGGCCTTCTTCTCCAGACGGACGACCTCATAGGTGTCGGGATTGACCCAACAGCGCCCTCGGTAGGCGGTCATGATGGTACTATCATTGAGGGTAATAAATCGTCTGGACCGTTCTTGAGAGACCTCGAAGGCGATGCAAAGCGTCTTGCGCCTGTTGATTCTCTTCGGTCCGATGAGGCGAAACTCGGCCTGAGTTCGGTGTTCGAACAGGCCTCGCAGCGCGGAGCCGAACTCACCGATGGAAAGCCCTCCTCCCAGATTTTCCATGGTTGTTCCTCCCGGCACCGGTTCCCGGTTGACTGTCAGTATTTCGTAGTGTTCCTTCCGGTCATAGAAGGAGAGTTCCGCCACGAAACTGCCGGTTATCTTCCACCCCACGGTCGGAGCCACGGAACGAATATATTGCCGAGTCGTCTGTTTGCAGATGAAGTCGGGTAATTTGGCGCTATAGGCCAGAGCGTTGCTGCGCACGCGTGCCAGAATTACGGGCCAGTCTTTTCTTGACGGCCCGTCTTCCGCCACTGGTGGGCTGTGGGCGGCCGCATTGCGAACGAAGTGCGGGTGCTCCAGCCCCATCAGGGCCAGCAGGGCCACGCATCCCAGCTTGATACAGGCTCGCACAGGCTGGGGTCCTGTGCCGGAGGGATCGGGAACTCGGCGCCGAGCGCGCCTGAAGGCGATCGGTGAAGAACTTGAAACTGGGAGGGACTCCATTGGCGTACTGTAGCACAACATTGTCGCCCTGAGACGGCGATTGTCTCGCGACTGGAAGTGG
>JAPVWS010000239.1 GCA_027493295.1 Candidatus Versatilivorator vitaminiformans
TGGCTGCAGGTCCACGATGGGGACACCGTCGGGGTTGAGCATGGTGCCGTGACAGGCCGCCGGCAGATAGGCGTTGGAGTAGTTGACCGCGCCTCCCGATATACCTCGCCGCCGGTCCGGCAACACCACGAAGGAGGGCAGGTTCTGGTTCTCGCTGCCCAGTCCGTAGACCAGCCAGGAGCCCACCGAGGGACTGCCCGGAATGGAGACCCCGGTGTTCATCAGGAAGCACCCGGCCGGATGGTTGTGGGAATCGGTGTGCAAAGACCGGACCACAGCGATGTCGTCCACGCAGGTCGACAGGTGGGGAAAGATGTCCGAAACCTCCATGCCGCACTGCCCGTGCCTGGCGAACTTGAAGGGGGTGCCCACATAGATCCGTTTTTCCATGCTCCCGTAAATCCGGGTGACCGGCGTCCCGTGGTACTTGTCCAGCGCGGGCTTGGGATCGAAGGTGTCCATCTGGCTGGGCGCACCTTCCATGAAGAGGAAGATGCAGGACTTGGCCTTGCCCTGGAAATGGGGGGCCTTGGGCAGGAGGGGATCCTCGAGTCGGCGGCCGGCGCCGCGAAGCCTGTCCTGGAAGAGCAGCGAGGACAGGGCCAGGCTTCCGAGCCCGCGCCCGAACCGGAACAGGAAGTCTCTGCGCCCCAAGCCGCCCAGGCGAGAATCGGGCTCGGGCTCGACCTGTCCGCAGAAACTGAATTCAGGTTTTGGCATCGGGGACTCCTTTTTAGATTCCGTTGCCCTTACGGCTATTCCAGGAACACGAATTCGTTCATGTTGAACAGCACCAGGCAAAGGCTGGCAAGCGAATACTTTCCGGATCCTGCTTGAGACGCTGCCTTCCCTTCCACACCGGCGCTGTCCGCAAACGAAATCGTCTTCAGGGTCAACTCGCGGTTATCGCCGGGCAGGTCCCGGCTTCCGTCCAAGAAGGACAGGCATTTTTGCTTTTCAGCGGGGGAGGGCGGCCGCTGCAGGGCCAGCCGGAAGGCCCGTTCGATCTGCCGCTCGGGATTCTTGCCCACTTCTCTGACAATGCGGCGTGCCATGGCCTGGCTCTGCTCGTGGGAGAAGTCGCTGTTGAAGAGAGCGAACACCTGAGGAGTCACCGTGGTCACTCCCCGCACGGGACAGGTCTCCTGGATGTTGGGCCCGTCGAAGGCACTGATCATGGGAGACTGCAGCGAGCGGCACTGCAGCATGTAGGCGGTCCGCCGGTTGCGGTCCTCGACCGGAGAGGCTTCCCACCAGGTGCTGGCCCGGTCCATCACCTCCTGGTCGATCCTTGGAAAGAAGGGAGGGCCTCCCTGCAGGGGATTCAACTCGCCGCTGACCGCCAGCAGGCTGTCGCGAATGACTTCGGCCTCCAGGCGAATGGGACTGCGCTTCCACAGATAGCGATTGGCGCTGTCGATCTCCTCGTAGGTTTCCCACCGGGGATGACGCAGGGACTGCTGGTAGGTGTTCGACTGCAGAATCAGGCGGTGGATCGCCTTCACGCTCCAGCCGCTCCGGATGAATTTCCAGGCCAGCCAGTCGATGAGCTCGGGATGGCGGGTTCCGCCTCCGTTCTTCCCCAGGTCGCTCGGTTGAGGCACCAGCCCCGTGCCGAAGTGGTACTGCCAGATGCGATTCACCATCACCCTGGCGGTAAGGGGGTTGTCGGGACTGGCGATCCACTCGGCCAGCACCTTGCGCCGGCTGGACAATCCCTCCAGGTTCACCGGATCGGTGTGGCCCGTCACCGCGCTGAGAAAGCCCGGTTGCACTTCCTCGCCCCTCAAGAGGTAGTTGCCGCCTTTCAGAACGTAGGTGCCCACCGTGTGCCGCAAGGGGGAATCGGAAGCCGTGAAGGCCATGGGCTTGAAATAGCCCGGGTTGTTGGGATTGGCGAAGCGGGTGGTCTGCTTGCGCAGCAACTGGTAGAGGTCCTGCTCCTCCTTGCTGAAGAGCACTCCATCTTTCATGGCCCATCTCAGGTCGGTGTCGGTGATGTCCAGGGCCCAGTCCTTGAGATCCTGGGCCATGATTGGCCAGCGGTGGGCCTTCATGCGGGCCTTGAATTCGGCTTTCTTTCGTTCTCCCAGGGCCTTTCGGGATTCCAGGACGGCGTCCCAGGCGGCAGCCTTCTCTTTCCAGACCTCAGGCTGCCGGCCCGCCAGCTCGAACTCGGTAAAGGGAACGGAGGTGGCCTTGAGCAGCAGCGGGGCGAAGAAGGCCTCCAGCCTGTAGTAGTCGCGGGTGGGAATGGGATCGTACTTGTGGTCGTGGCAGCGGGCGCAACCCAGGGTCATGCCCAGGAAGACCGAACCGGTGGTCCCGACCACGTCGTTGAGGACATCCCGGCGCCGTTCCGGACCCCTGTCCCGCTGCACCGGAATCCACTGGTAGAGGAACCCGGTTCCCAGCTTGGCCTCGTCCCCGTAGTGGCGGTAGGCGTCGCCGGCGATCTGTTCCTTGATGAACCGATCGTAGGGTCGATCCTGGTTGAAAGCCCGGATCACGTAGTCCCGGTATCGCCACAGATGGGAGCGGGCATCGTCGGTCGACTCCCCCCCGGTGTCGGCGTAGCGCACCAGGTCCAGCCAGTGCCGGC
This sequence comes from Candidatus Versatilivorator vitaminiformans, assembly GCA_027493295.1. Classification (GTDB taxonomy): domain Bacteria; phylum Acidobacteriota; class Terriglobia; order Versatilivoradales; family Versatilivoraceae; genus Versatilivorator; species Versatilivorator vitaminiformans. The sequence goes on from JAPVWS010000239.1 coordinate 2,603, forward strand.
CCCAGCGGGCGCCGTAGTCGGAACGGGAGAGCAGTCTCTCGATCTCCCGGCGGTAGGCCTCGGAGGACGCATCCGCCAGAAAGCGTTCAGCTTCCTCCGGAGTGGGCGGCAGCCCGATCAATCCGAAATAGAGGCGCCGCAGGCGGGCGCGGTCGGAGGCGGGCGGCGCCGGAGCCATTCCTTTTTCTTCCAGCCTGGCCAGGATGAAGGCGTCCACTCCGTTCTTGACCCAGGACCGGTCGCGCACCTCGGGCAGCGACGGCTCCGCCAGGGGCGTCCAGGGCCAGGAGAGCGACGCCTCCTCGGCCTCTCCGCCGGCTGCCGCCGGCAACTCGTCGATCCATTGGGAGATGGTTGCGATGTCGGCTTCCGGCAGTGGACTGCCGGTCAGGGGCATGCGGGGCTGCTTTTCCCCCGTGAGGTACTGGATGAGGGGGCTGGCGCCGCTTTGCCCGGCCAGCACCGCAGGACCCGACAGGGCGCCTCCCTTGAGAAGATCGGCCAGGCTCTCCAGACCCAGTCCGCTCTGGCGGGTTTCGCCGTCGTGACAGGCAAGGCAGTTCCGGCTCAGGATGGGCCGGATATCGCGTTCGAACCGTTCCTGCGACTCCGACGGGACGGCAGCACCCTCGCCGGCGGCGGGAAGGACCAGGAGCGGCAGAAGACAGGAGAACAGCAGAGCTCGCAATAAAAGCGTCATGTGGCGATATGAACCCGGGGGAAGATGAACCTTGTCGGAAGGGTCAAGTTACCTCTAAGGACTTGAAAAGTCAACCTCAACGCCCTGAACATTCAATGTTTTTGCGGACCGGGCCGGCCTCAGTCGAGACCGGTTCGCCCTCTCCAGATCGTCAGCCCGGCCAGGTTCGGCTGCTTGCGGCTTCCCATCAGCAGGCTGGCGACGTAGGCGATGCCGAACAGCAGCAGGTTGGCGAAGGTGCTGACCCAGAAATTTCCGGGCATGACGGCGGCCAACCCCGGGAACAAACCCTTGCCCAGGGGAGTATCCATGAAGAGCCAGCCGGCTACCGACAGCACGGTCACGGCGGTAGCCGTCATGGCGGCCCGGCTGTTCACCCTGAGGGTCAGGAAACCGACCAGGAACAGGCTGAGCAGTCCCCCGCCCATGACCGAAAGCAGCATTCGCTGAAGGTCGTCCAGGGTCTCGGACACCCGGTAAAAGTGGATGCCGCAGGCGGTGGTGATCATCACCAGGCTGAACAGCAGGCTCACCACCTTCCCCACCTTGCCGTAGTGGATCGGGTCCCGTCCCTTGACCCAGAGCCTCCTGTAGAAGTCGGTGGTGACGGTGGCGGCGGTGGCATTGATGCTGGAATCCAGGGTGGACATGGCCGAGGCCAGCAGCCCCGAAAGCACGAAGCCGCCCACGCCGGCCGGGACCTGGGTCAGGATGAAGCGGGGGAAAACGGAATCGGGA
>JAPVWS010000024.1 GCA_027493295.1 Candidatus Versatilivorator vitaminiformans
TCCAGGCCCAGCCCGACCAGATTGTCGAGGTCCGGACCAAGACCCGTCACACAACGGTCCTGGTCCTACCCCGGGGAGAAAACATCCTCGACTTCGTTGTCGGTGACTCCGAGTACTGGCACCTCACCGGCTCCGCCCACCTTGCCTATCTGAAGCCGCTTGACGAGAAGGTGCAAACCAACGTGTCTCTAGTCTGTGAAAGCGGGATGATCTACTCGTTCCTGGTCAAGGAGGCTCCCGATCCGCACCTTGTCGTCCGGATCGAATCGGGCCGAGCCGCTGGCGCTCCCGACCAGCCTGCCTTTGTCGCCCGATCGGCGATAGACGACTACCGCGAAATGGCCCGTGCCGCCAGCGAGGCCGCACGGGCGGCCAGGGAAGCCGCCGATCTTCGATCCACCCACGCCGAATCCGAGGCCGCCGAGGCCATCAGCCAATTCAGGGCCGACTACCCCGGCCGGCTGTCCTTCGCCTACAAGCTCGACAAGAAGGCCAAAGAGTGGCCCTTCCTTGTAGACGCCATGTGGCATGACGGCCAGTTCACTTATCTCCGGAGCCGTGCGCAGGAGTCTCCCGCGATCTACGAGCTCAAGGACGGCAAGCCGAGCCTTGTCGCCTACGACCTTACCCCGGAGGGCCTCTACATCGCCCGCCATGTACTCGGAGACGGCTGGCTCCGCATCGGCAAGAAGCGCGCCCGATGGCGTTTCGATCCGGCGCGAGATTTCGCCATGGCTCCCCTGCAGAAGATCAAGCGGCTCCTGAGCGACACCAAGCGAACCCTCAAAGGAGCCCTTCGCGGACCTTCCAAGGAGGAACCCAATGAGTAGCCAATGGAGCCGGCTTGTTACCAAGCCCGCGGGCGCTATCCCCGGTGGCCTCTTCGGCCAGATTGTGGTGGCCCTGACCACCCTTCTTATCGCCGCCTTCATCATCGCCTACGCCATCCAGGGCGGGGACACTGAAGACGAAGTGGAGACCACAAGCAGCGAACCCGTGCTTTCAGGCGAAGGCATGCAGCGCCGCGTCGAGCACACCATTGAGCGGCCCAGGCCCGCGACCGGCTGCGCGCACAAATGCAACAGCCCGCCTCGGGTCGGCCTTCCGTGCGCACCGCCGGCTTGACACAGGGGCGGTCCTCTGTCGCGGGCGGGCCGGGAGCGGCCGGCGCCTATCCCCCCGATCCCATGACCGAGGCCGAACTGGCCGAGCAGGAGCTTCTACGGGAGCTCAGGATTCAGGCCATCCGGCTCAGGCATGAGTCGTTGCGCTCTCAGCCTGTCGTCCATTCCCTTCGTCCGGAGCCGGCCCGGATTGCCGGACCTCCCCAATTCGGAACTGCCCCCATTGCCGCTGCCGATCCCAACGCCGAGCAGATCCGAAACATGCACCGAGCGGCCGAAAACATGATAAAGCTCGCCAACCAGGAGACCGCCGCCGAGCTATCCGGACAGCCGATGCTTCCGCCCGCTGCCGCCGGCCCGCCGCCGTCTCAAAACCAGCCGGCGGGGCATTCTCCGGAGAACCCCGGCAGGGTGACCACCCCTGCCGATCCGGAGGGCTTTGAACGCATCTACGAGGGATCCTTCCTGGAAGGCGCACTGATTACCCAGCTCTCGGGAGACTTCCCCGGGCCGGCCCTGGCCCAGGTATCCGTGCCCTTCTACTCCAGCGACCGCCAGCGCGTCCTGATCCCCCGGGGAACCCGCGCGATCGGTACGGCCCAAGCCGTGACCGACCGCGACCAGACCCGCCTCGCTGTCGGCTTTCACCGCCTCGTCTTTCCCGATGGCCGCTGGGTGTCCCTGAAGTTCGAGGGCCTGGGCCAGGTGGGAACCACAGCCCTCAAGGACAAGGTGAACCGCCACTACCTTCAGATGTTTGCCGCCTCCGGCGCCGTCGGCATCCTTTCGGGACTCACCCTGCAGGGCAGCAACCCCTATGCCGGGGGCATGCAAGGCTTCCGCGCCGGCGCGGGCCAGGGCTTTGGCCAAGGGGCAACCCAAATCATGCAGCAGTTCCTGAATCGCCTGCCGACGATCACGATCCGCGCCGGCCATCGGCTGAGGATCTGGTTTACCGCCGATGTCCTGATACCGGCAGAGACGGCTCCACAAACGGCAGGGGGGTACCCTTGAGAGAGGCCTTCGGCCCGAGGTATTCAATGGACCCTGTGCCCTACCCGGTGCTTGCCGAGCTGATAGAAACCGGTACGTTCGACTTTAAGGCGGCCGGCATTGGGATCTGGAGGGGGTTGGCTGTCGTTATGGTCCATTGGACTGAAAGGAGAATAGCCGTGTCCCGGAGATTTGATTCCTGGGAGTTTGTCCGCCTTGTCCTGGCCCTGGGAGTCCCCCGGACCATGCTTGCGTTCTACTGAGTCCTGAAAGGAGAACCCCATGCAGTGGAAACGAATCGGAGTGATTGCCCTTGCTGTAGTCCTGGTTCCCGTTCCGGCCTTTGCGCCCGTCTCGGTCGATCCGGTTGCGAAAGCTCAGCGGATAATCATGCTGGCCAACCAGTCGTCGATCATCGCCAACCAGTTGACACAGATCCAGCAGTTTACCGACAAGCTCAGCGAAATGAGAGACCAGGTCCAACACCTGAAGGACAAGGCCCTGGGAAGCTATCACGCCCTCACTTCTCCCTTTACCAGTTTGATTTCGGCGAAGACCGATCTGGTGGGAACCGGCATGAGCTGGATCGGGAATTTTCAGGGCGATGCCGCTCAGATAGCAAACGCGTACAAGTCTCTGTCCGATGGTGTCTCCGTTCGGGGAGGATGGAACAGTTTGCTTCAGACGGCCGATACTGTCACCGAGACGGACCTGGTTAGTATTTTCTCCAACCTGCCTGCCGGGGTCGGCAGCCGGGCCGGCGACCTTTACCGGCGGCAGCGTGAATCGGCCGACCGCCAGCGGGTGCTCGATCACGCCCTGGCCGATGCTTCCAGCACTCTGATCGAGTCCCTGAAGGAGGCCCAGGATGCCCTCGACAGAGTGCGGAACCAAACCGAAAAGTCTGATACCGCCCTGGCCCAGGCCAATGTCGCGGCCACGGCCACGCAGGCCGAGCTGCTGGCCGCCTTGGCCCAGCTCCAGGCCTACCAGGGCGCCCGCGAGGCTGGGGCGAGCTATGAGCGGGAGCTGGCCCGCCGGCAGGAATTGGAGCGATGGGCCGGGGTGCTGCGCCAGTCGGATCAGGACCTGCAGCAGGCTCAAGCTGAGATTGCTGCCCTGCCGAGTACGGGCGGGAGAGAAGTTCAGTTCACCATTCACCCCTACTATCAGTGACGTTCACTGTGAGGGACTAGATAATGCCGCAGCTTACGCCGGTCACGATCCCTCCTGGACAGGAGTGGGACGCCAAGGGATTCCTCGATCAGGTTCTTCAGCAACTGGTGGGGATGGCCGCGCCCGAGTTTCAGACCGCCGGCCTGGCGATCTGGACCGGCATGGCCACCGTCATGATCGTGTGGACCGGACTGAAGACCGCCTTCTCCGGCGATTACGACCTGTGGGAGATCGTAAAGCTGGTCATCGGCCTGGGGATCCCCCGGACGATGCTCGCGTTCTACAATACCGCTGTTCCCGGAACCACCATGAGCTTCCCCGAGCTCATCACCCGGCAGGGCACCTGGGCCACAGACGTATTCATTGGCAATAGCTGGCAAGGGCTTCAGCAGACTGTCCTCCCCGCCTTCAGCAACATATTTACGCAGATCACCGATTCGATCCGGAGCTTCGGCGCGGCCGATGTCTGGATCAAGGGAGTCTCCTTTCTCATCGCCTCCCTGTTCGGCAGCGTCTTCATGGCCATCATGCTCGTTCTGCTGCTGCTGATGTTCTGCCTGCTCATGGCCCAGGTCATCTGGGCGCAGTTCGCCCTGGCGGTCGCCATAATGGTCGGTCCCATCCTGATTCCCTGGCTTATCTTTCCGCCCTTGTCGTTTCTCTTTTGGGGGTGGTTCCGCACCCTGTTGACCTACACCTTCTACGGCGTGATTGCCGGCGCGGTCTTCAACGTTTTCATGAACGTCGGCTTGGGTTTCCTCAACAGCCTGCTGACCGCCGTCCTGACCTTCGAGGATCTTTCCGGCGTGTTCAGGTGGTATCTCATCCTTTGGCCGCTGATTATCGCCGGCGTCCTGGCCTCCTTGAAGGTGGGCGAGTTGGCCCAGCTCCTGGTTTCGGGAGCCGGCAGCGCAACTGCGGGTCTGGGAACCCGGGTGCGCCAGGTCGCCATGGCCGCAAAGACCGGCGGGGTTTCCCTCGCCGCCGGGAGGTAAGTGATGAAACCCAACAAGCAGGACGCGGGCAAGCAGTTCGCCGATATCTGGGCCGAGGCCGTGCAGTCCAACCGGAACCTGCGCATCATCACTGCGGCTCTTGGCACGAGCCTTGTCCTGGTCCTCGTCATCACGCTACGCCTCGCTTGGCAGCCGCCGCCCAAGCCCATCGTTGTCCGGGTCGATGAAGTGGGCCGGGCCGAGGCCCTGGCCTATGAGGCCACGACCGCCAAGGCCGATCCGCTCGACCCCACGACCAAGTATTTCCTGAACCGCTTT
>JAPVWS010000240.1 GCA_027493295.1 Candidatus Versatilivorator vitaminiformans
CCGGCCGACCCCTGCACAAACAGCATCGGAGTAAAGGCCATGGCCGTGGTCAGCACGCCAAAGACCACGGGCACGGTGACTCGCTGCGTCCCCTCGATCGCCGCCGACAGACCCTTCCCGGTCGCCTCCTGCCTGGAAAAAACACTCTCTCCAACCACGATGGCGTCGTCCACCACAATCCCCAGGACCATGATGAAAGAAAACAGGGAAACCATGTTGATCGAAACATCGAACACGGGCATCAGGGCCATGGTCCCCAGGAAGGAAATGGGAATGCCGATCGTCACCCACAAAGCCAGCCGAAGACGCAGGAACAGGGTCAGAACCACAAAGACCAGCAACAGCCCTGTCAGGCCGTTCTTGATGAGCAGGTTCATGCGGCTTTCCAGGATCGAGGACTGATCCCCCCAGGTGGTGAGAGCGATGCCGTCCGGCATCCGATCCTGTGCTTCGGCCACATACTCCTTGACTGCCCGGGCCACCTCCAGGGCGCTCTCATCGCCAACCCTGAAGGCCTGAACCATCACGCTCGGCTTGCCGTCGAGCCAGGAAAACTTGTCTGCGTCTTCGAACCCGTCGACCACCCGGGCCACATCGTCCAGTTGCAGGCGGCTCCCGTCCGGCCGGGTGAGCAGGGTCAACTTGGCGAACTCCTCGCCCCGGTAGGCCTGTCCCTTGGTCCGCAGAAGAATCTCGCCGCTTTCGGCCTTGACCGACCCGCCCGGAAGATCGAGCGAACGTTGCCGGACGGCTCCGGCCACTTGATCGAAGGTCAGCCCGTGGCGTCTCAGATCCTCCTCGGAGACCTCTATCGAGATTTCATAGAGTCGCGCGTTCCTCAATTCAACCTGGCTGAGCTCGGGAAGCAGCAACAAGTCATCCCGAACCTGCTCACCCAGCCGTTTCAAGGTCAGCTCGTCGGCATCCCCGGAAATGGAAACGAAGATCACCTGGTTTCGAATTCTGGCCTCTTCGATCACGGGTTGCTCGGTTTCCTCGGGAAAGGTATCGATGGCGTCCACCCTGGCCTTGACTTCGTCCAGGAGCGCCCTCGAGTCGTAGCCCGACTCGATTTCGATTCGCACCGTGCCCACGCCCTCGTTGGCCGTCGACAGAATCCTGTCGATACCTTCCAATCCCTGCAGCGCTTCTTCCACTCGGATACAGACGGCTTCCTCGACTTCTTCCGGTGCAGCGCCGCGATAACTCACCGATACCGAGATGACACCGACCGCGAATTCGGGGAAGACCTCCTTCTTCAGATCGGGAATCGTAATGGCGCCCGCCATGACGACCGTGATCATCAGCAGGTTGGCAACCACTCCGTTTTGGGCAAACCAGGCAATGAGCCCCTTCATTACTCCTCCACTAACACCCTGCGCCGCGGTCGCTATCAGACCGGATCCCGGCCTGCGACCGAATCGTCCACGACCTCAACCCTCATGCCGTTGACCGGCGTCTGAACCACCGACACACACACACGCTCTCCCTCGCTGAGACCGGAGGCGATCAACACCTGGTCGCGCTCGGCACGCAGAATCTCAACCGTGCGATAGTAAAGACGGTCGGTCTCATCCACTACCAGGACGTGATCGCCCCTCAGGACTGACCGCGGCAAGACAACCACGTCACTCACCCACTTCCCCCGGATTTCAGCCTCCACAAACATCCCTACGGCCAGCGGAGGACGACCCCGGTCACTGCCTCGACCATATGGATCCTTGACCTCGGCGACGGCGTGTACCATTCGGGTGCGGGGATCGATCTCCCCCTCGGTCCGAAGAATACGACCCGTCCACTGATGCCTCTTCCCCGCAAACTCGGCGCTCAAAACGACTGTAGGGCCCCCTGCGGGTTGGGATTGCCCCCGATAGGCAAGAGGCAGGTGGAGATATGCCAGCTCGTCATCGGGAATTGGCAAGCGGACCTCGGCAAAATCGACCCCGTAAAGTCGCGCCAGAGCGGCTCCGGGGGCTATGAATTGACCGACATCGACCGTCTCCGACCAGATCCGGCCGTCGTAAGGAGCCTTGACCTCGGTGCGCTCCAGATCATACTCGGCATGTTCCAGGGCGGCTTCAGCCGCTGCCAGCGAAGCCTTCGCCTCATTGATCTGGGGTTCTCGCAATACCAGCGCGGTTGGAGGCCCGCTGCCCAGATTTTCCCATTCCTGCCGGGCCAAGGCGGCTTCCTGCTCCTCGGTCGCCAGCTTGAGCCTGGCTTGTGCCACCGCGGCACGGGCCCGCACCACCGCCAATTGATAGACCCTCGAATCGATTCGCAGGAGTACTTCCCCGTCGTTGAAAAAGCCACCGGCAACCAGTGCCGGTGACACCCAAACCACTCGCCCTGAAACTTCCGAGGTCAACTGAGAGGTGGTTCTTGGCGCCACGGTACCCTCGGCGTGCACCGTCAACCGGCGACTTTCCGGTTTCACCTCCATGACGTGAACCAGCGGCAGCGAGATTTCCGGCGGACGCTGCTCCGGCTCGGGCTTGGCTCCTATTATCAGCAGGGCAGCGTAGGCGCCCAGGGCCAATACCAAGACGGGAAGTCCGATCTTGAGTGCAAGTTTCATACCCACTTTCCCTTGTAATAACGATTGATTCCAATCCTGATCAAGAAGTCTCCCTCAGAAGCTCCCTCCCAGAGCCAGGTGCAGGTTGACCCGGTTGTCGAGCTGCAGGCGCCTGAGGGTCAGCAACTGGCTCTCCGAATCGATTGCCGTCCTCTGGGCAGCCAACAGGGTGATGATCCCCGCCAGACCCGAACGGTATCGCTGCTCGGCCAGGTCCCGAGCGGCAACCGATTGTTCCGCTGCTTCCTCTATCGCATTCCGCCTGCGTCGGAGCACCTCTTCCGCCGCCAGAGCTGCTTCCACGTCGTTGTAGGCAGCCAGAATGGCGCTCTCGTATCTGGCTGCCGCCTCTTCCGCCCGCGCCTGGTTGAGGGTAACTCCGGCCTTCAGCCTGCCCCGGTTGAAGACCGGCTGTACCACGTTTCCGATCAGTGACCACACCAGCAATTCAGCCGACAGCAGTCTCCGCAACTGGTCGCTGGAAGTACCGAAGGTGGAGGTAAGGCTGAATCTGGGCCGGAGTTGAGCCTTGGCCTCGACGATTCTGGCGTCGGCCGCCAGCAAATCGCGTTCGGCGGCCACCAGGTCCGCCCGACGGTGGACCAGTTCGGAGGGCAGGCCGGTCGGGACCTGTTCGGGCCCTCCGGGAAGATCCTTCCCCAGATCATGGCTGCCATCCGGATAGTCGCCCATGAGGATCTGGAGCTGACGGACGCCGCGGTCCGCGAGCTCCAGCCGCGACTGCAGCGCTGCTTCGGCGATTCTCAACTCGGCCAGGGCCAGGCGCAGATCCAGGGCGGGCCGGACACCGCCTTCAAAGCGGGCCCGAATCCGCCCGGCCGATATCCGGTAGCTCTCCACCGAAGATCGAGCCAACTCGACCTGCCGGTGCGCTTCAATCGCTCCAAACCAGGCTCTGGCTGCCTGTGCCGAAAGTGACAGGCGGGCCGCCGCCAATTCCGCCTGGCGAGCCTGGGTGCTGGCCATTGCCGCCAGCTTTCCGGCCTTCACCTTCCCCCACAAGTCCGCCTCCCAGCCCAGGTTGAGCGTCAGTCCCGTACTGGAGAAGGTCCGGCTCAGCACGCTCCCTTCGGCGCCGGGAAGACGAAGTCCCAAGAAGTTCTGCTTGCGGCCTCCCAGGTCGAAGCTTGCGTCCAGTTGGGGCAATTGGGCGGCCGCGGCGATGCGTGCCTGGGCCTGGGCCGCTTCGATGCGAGCCGCTGCCGCGCGCAGGTCCTGGTTTCGTTCCAGGACTCGAGAGACCACCCCATCCAAACCCTCATCGCCAAAAGAGGTCCACCAATCGCCCTGTACGGCAGCAGGAACCGCTTCCCCACCGGTCCAGGCATCGGGGACTTTCACAATCGAGGCTCGTGTGGGCCGTTGCAGAGATCGATTGCAACCGGCAGTCCCGGCCGACAACGTAACCACGAGCAAGACACCGCAAACCCACCGACCGCGCCGGATCATCCCATTACCTCCCTCTTGCCCTGCCCTGCCATTTCCGAAACTTCTGTTTGCGCCAGCGGGGCCTGCAATCCGGCAGTTGCGAACCGGGTCAGCCGCTCGATATTGGCCTCGACCTCGTTTCCTTCGCCGGCTTCGGCTCTCAATTGCCGCACGAATCCAACCTGCATCAAGGTGTGGACCATGGCTCCGATGACAAAGTGCATGCGCCACATGAGTTCGGTCCTGGGCAGCTCGGGAGCCGCCTGCTCGAATGCCGCCGAAAAACGCCGGACCACTTCCTGAAAAAGATCCACGAACATGGTCTGGAGCGGCCCCGAGGACTCGGAGTAGATCCGGCCGCAGAGCCGGGTGAATGTCTCGCCCTTTTCCGCCTGCAGCCACAAGCGCAACGGTGGCCCCACCAGAATACGCACCAGTTCCTCCAGTTTGGGCTTTTGCGGCAGGGAGCGCGCCAGGAGATCGTCCAGCAGTCGCAACCGCTCACGGTTGAGAGGATCGATACGGCGGACAAAGACTTCCTTGACCAGAGCCTCCTTGGAACCGAAGTGATAGTGAATGGCAGCCAGGTTCACCCGAGCTTCCGCCGTAATGGTTCGGATCGAGACCCCGTCGATGCCAAACTCGGCAAAGAGTCGTTCGGCCGTATCCAGAATCTGATCTCGGGTGTCGGTCGGCAAGGGAAACTCACCTCAATCGAACGCGGGAATTAAATCATACGTTTGAAAGAACTGGAGTGTCAAGCTTCCTCCCGACCTTTTTCGGCGAAACCGCAGATGTGGGGACTCACCACGGGCAACGGCGCCTGAAATTCCTCCCACTTCAATTGGGCGAAACCGGCTCGGGCAATCTGCACCCGGGTGTCGGCATCAGGCCGGCAACCGTCCAGCACGGTGCTCCACACCGGACGCACCACGCACTGAAGCCGTCGCAGCCAACTGCCTGGCGGCGCCGCAACGTGCTCCAGAAAGCAGTAGCGTCCGCCGGGCTTGAGCACGCGCAGGATCTCCTCCAGAACCGCCTCCACCCGATCCACCGAGCAAAGAACCAGGGTTCCGACCACGGCATCCACACTTGCATCCTCTAATTCGAGATCCTCTGCCACACCGATTCTCAGGCGGACCGGCCGCTCCAGCCGAGCCGCTTCCTTCAGGATATAGGAGTGGAAGCAGGGATTGGGCTCGATGCCCGTCCACCGGACTTCCCGGGGCAGGTAGGGCAGATTGACGCCGCTTCCGGGTCCGATCTCCACGACCTCTCCGGAGAGATCACCGAGCAGGCTCCGCTTGCGCCCGGCCATCCAGCGCTCGTAGGGATCGGTTGCGTGAGCCATGGCCCAGGCAAAGGCACGGGCTTGCCAACTGTGCTCTCCGGCTCGACGCATGCAGCGAGTCTAGCACAGTGCCGAGTGGTGACCGTGCCCGGTGGCTGTGATATCTTGATTCCGGCACATTCGGTCGTTTGGGTGGAAACCCATGGCAACTCGGCACCCCTTGGGAAATCTGCGACAGTTTCTGCAACTCCTGCGGCGGGAGAACCAGCTTGTGACCATCGAGGTCGAAGTGGATCCCTATCTGGAGGCCGCCGAGATCCATCGGCGAGTGATTCGGCAAGGCGGTCCCGCCCTGCTGTTCAAGCGCATCCGGGGCAGCCGGTTTCCGGTGGTCACCAATCTGTTCGGCACAGCCCAGCGCATCGATCTGGCCTTTGGCAGGGGGCCCCAGCAACTGGTCCAACAGGTGGCCACTTTGGCTCAGACCCTGCTGCCACCCCGGTTGGGACGTCTTTGGGGTCACCGCAACCTCGCCTGGGAAGCTCTCAAGCTGGGTACTCGCAGAGTTCAGCGGGGATCGGCGCTGGAATGCAATCAGCAGCCCGCGGACCTCTCCCGCTTGCCGATTCTGACCACCTGGGAAGAAGACGGCGGTCCCTTCATCACCCTGCCGCTGGTCTATACCCAGCACCCCGGCAATGGAAGTCACAACCTGGGAATATACCGCCTGCAGGTCTATGACAGCCGATCCACCGGGATGCACTGGCAGATCCAAAAGGGAGGAGGATTTCACTATGACCTGGCCGAGGCCTCGAACGAGGCCCTGCCGGTCACGGTCTTCCTCGGGGGACCTCCGTCACTGATCCTGGCTGCCATCGCTCCCCTCCCCGAGAACGTCGGAGAACTGATGGTGGCTTCCTTGCTGGGAGGCCATCGTATCCCCATGGTTCACCCCGAAGGCAGCCCTCACCCCTTTCCGGCGGAGGCGGAGTTTGTGCTGCAGGGGAGCGTCCCGCCGCGTCGGAGACGCACGGAAGGCCCCTTCGGCGACCACTACGGCTACTACTCGCCGGCCCACGATTACCCCGTTTTCCAGGTGGAGCGGCTGATGCACCGGAGAGACGCCATCTACCCGGCAACCGTGGTGGGCAAGCCGCGGCAGGAAGACTTCTTCATCGGCGACTATCTGCAGGAGCTGCTCAGTCCCCTGTTCCCCCTGGTCATGCCCGGAGTGCGGGACCTTTGGAGCTACGGAGAGACGGGTTTTCATTCCCTGGCGGCGGCGGTTGTGCGGGAACGCTACGGTCGGGAAGCCATGACCTCTGCTTTCAGAATCCTGGGAGAAGGCCAACTCTCGCTGACCAAAATTCTGATGGCGACCGATACACCCATGGACCTGAGGAACTTCCCTGCCCTGCTGCAACACGTTCTGGAGCGCATCGAGTGGGAGACTGACTTCTTCGTCCTCTCCAACCTTTCCATGGACACGCTGGACAGTTGCGGACCGCGGATCAATCAGGGCAGCAAGGCCATCCTGCTGGGAATGGGGGCAGCCAAGCGCGAACTACCCCGCCAGTTTGTGGGCGAGGTTCCGGGCGGAGTGGGAGAGGTCGCCGCCTTCTGCCCCGGATGCCTGGTGATCGGCGGATCAAGGTTCTCGGAGGAGCCCGGCCAACCGGAACGCCTGGTCCGCTGGCCCGACTTTCAGTCCTGGCCCCTGCTGATCCTGACCGACGACCCCTCCATATCCCGGGATTCCTCCCGCTTCCTGTGGTCGGTTTTCACACGCTTCGAGCCGGCCGCCGACGTCCATGCGGCTCAGACCACCGTGCGGCGCCATCATCTCTGTTACCAGGCTCCCATCCTGGTGGATGCCAGAATGAAACCCTCCTATCCCCCCGAGGTCGCCTCTTCGCCTGACGTTGAACGAACCGTCGACCGGCGCTGGAGGGAATACTTTCCGAAGTGAGAAGTGTGAAGTTTGAAGTTTGAAGTGTGAAGTGAGAAGTGTGAAGAGTGGAGAGTGGAGGGACGTTTGCCGGGAATTGCCACAAAAGGCACAAAAACACAACTTGTGCCCTTTGTGCTTTTTGTGGTTCGACAGCATTTATCCCCAGATCGCACCCAGTATTAAAAAAGGCAAAACCTCAGGTTTGCGGGCAAGATGACCTGCCCCGCTGCGAACTTTGCAAAAAGCTCAACTCATCAATCCGTTTAAGTCTCCGCCTTCCCGACCTTCGGCAGATCCCACTTGAGTTTTCTCCAACCCCTTGGCGGCCCTTCGTAGTCCTTCGTTTCCCTTCGTGGATCCCGTTCGCGGATAACTCTTTTCCCGTTCCGTCAAGTCATCTAAACTATCGGACGTTGACCGCATGGGGCAGCCCCAGACTGCCTGGGCCCGCCTTTCCGGCAGGGCAATGAAAGGGATGAAATGGCATTATTCGAGAAAGATGGCGGCGTCAGTCCGAAACAGGTGCTTCAAACCCTCGAGAGCATCCGGGACCCCGACCTGCAGGAAGACATCGTCGGACTCAATTTCGTGAAGGACCTCACCGTCAAGGGCTCCAGGGTCGCCTTCACCATCGAGTTGGCCAATCCTGCCTGCCCGGTCAAGGACCAGATCAAGGCGGAAGCCGAACGCCTGGTCGGATCGCTCGAGGGAGTCCGCTCGGTCTCCGTGGAAATGAGCTTCAAGGTGACTCGCCGGCAGGGCTCCCAGAGCCGAACCCTGATACCCGGGGTAAGCAACACCATCGCGGTGGCCAGCGGAAAAGGCGGAGTGGGGAAATCCACCGTCTCCGCCAACCTGGCTGCCGCACTGATGGAATGCGGAGCCCGGGTGGGACTGATGGATGCCGATGTCTACGGACCCAGCCTCCCTACCCTGATGGGCTCCTCGCATACTCCTCAGGTGGTCGGAAACCGGATCGTCCCGCCGGTGGTCCACAAGGTCAAGATGATATCCATGGGCTATTTCCTTCCCAAGAACGAGGCTGTCATCTGGAGAGGCCCCATGCTTCACAAGATGATCCACCAGTTCTTGGGAGAAGTGGAATGGGGGGATCTGGACTACCTGGTGATCGACTTGCCGCCCGGAACCGGGGATATCCAGCTCAGTCTGTGTCAGACCATCCCCCTGACGGGCGCCGTCATCGTCTCCACCCCTCAGGACCTTGCCCTCAAAGTGGCCTCCAAAGCCATCGCCATGTTCAAGAAA
>JAPVWS010000241.1 GCA_027493295.1 Candidatus Versatilivorator vitaminiformans
GCCTGGCAAGCCTGCTGGAGCTGGCGGGGGGAGTGGGCGGTAGCGGCCGGCTGCAGGGTGTCCTGATCGGAGGTGCGGCCGGGACCTTTCTTTCTCCCGGGGAACTGGATACCCCAATGACCTTCGAAGGTACCCGGGCGATCGGCGCCGCCCTCGGCTCGGCCGTGGTGATGCCCTTTGACGACAGTGTGGATCTGAGTAAAATCCTTCTGAGAATCGCGGCCTTTTTCCGTGACGAGTCCTGCGGCCAATGCGTTCCTTGCCGGGTCGGCACGGTGAGACAGGAGGAAGCCCTGTCCCGCCTGTTCGGTGGGAATGTTCAGGGAGTGGGGCGGGCGCCGTTGCAGTTGGCCGAGATCGGCCAGGTCATGAGCGACGCGTCCATTTGCGGGCTTGGGCATACCGCTTCCAGCGCCATCCAGTCCGCTCTGGCACGCTGGTCGGAGTTTGAGGGTCTCCGCCAAGGATCGAATCCGGAGGATTAGCGGCCCCTCGGCTGTCGTCGGGATTCAGTAACGGTCCCGGAGAATCAAGGCGCCGGCAATCAAGATCATGAACAAGAAAAACCCGGTGACGCAGGATAGTTTTTTCTTCAACGACTCGGCCCCCAACCCGACCATCCCGGTTCCTCCCGGTCCGATCCCGGCGCCCCCGCCCGCGGCCCCCAGGAAAAAAGTCACCCTGACCATCGACGGCAAGACGGTGCGGGTTGCCGAAGGATCCACCCTTCTGGAGGCTTGCAGGACGCTCGGGATCGAAACACCCACCCTCTGCTATCTGGAAAACCTGAATCCCGTCAATGTCTGCCGCGTCTGCGTGGTCGAGCTGGAAGGGTCACGGACTCTGGTTCCGGCCTGCTCCCGCCCGGCGGAAGACGGAATGGTGATCCGTACCGACAGCGAACGCGTCCGCCTGAGCCGTCGAATGGTCCTGGAATTTCTGGCTTCCTCGGTCGATGTTTCCACCGCTCCCGAACTGCAGTCCTACCTGGAGCGCTATGGCGGGCAACCCGAGCGATACGGGCCCGCGGCGCCGTCGGCGGCAGCCGGAGAATCGGAAACGGAGCGGGCCGGAGCCCACTGTCCAACGGACGGCCAGACGGCGGCGACCGTGGCTCAGCCGGTCAAAATCGACAACGATCTCTACGTGCGGGACTACGGCAAGTGCATCCTCTGCTACAAGTGCGTGCAGGCGTGCGGTGAGGAGGCTCAGAACACCTTCGCCATCGCAGTGGCCGGCCGCGGATTCGACAGCCGCATCTCCACCGAATATTCGGTTCCCCTCCCGGATTCCGCCTGCGTCTACTGCGGCAACTGCATCGGGGTTTGTCCAACCGGGGCCCTGATGTTCAAGTCGGAGTACGACATGCGTGAGGCGGGCACCTGGAAGGAATCGGAGCAAGAGCGCACCGACACCATCTGCCCCTACTGCGGAGTCGGCTGCACCCTCACCCTGCACGTGCAGGACAACCAGATCGTCAAGGCCACCTCACCGCTCGACCAGGAGGTTACCCGCGGACACCTCTGCATCAAGGGCCGCTTCGGCTGGCAGTTCGTTCAGGGGAAGGGTAAGAAGAAGTCGTCGTGAGCGGGACCGAGAGTGATACTCCAGAGCCATATTCAGGCCTCGGTACAGACCGCATTCATCCTTTACACATTAGACCGCAAACAAGGTTTGCATCCTGCCCAGGAATCGGGCAAGAAGTCTCATGCTGGCCTCAAGAATCACTCCCCCCTTGAGGGGGAGTCGGTGAGACAAGGGCTCCGCCCGCAGTCGAACCGGTGGGGGGGGGCGGAATCGGCGAGATCGTCAGATATTAGACACAGCCCGCAGTCGCGCTGGAGGGGGGCGACGCGGCG
The DNA here is from genome assembly GCA_027493295.1 of Candidatus Versatilivorator vitaminiformans. Classification (GTDB taxonomy): domain Bacteria; phylum Acidobacteriota; class Terriglobia; order Versatilivoradales; family Versatilivoraceae; genus Versatilivorator; species Versatilivorator vitaminiformans. The sequence goes on from JAPVWS010000241.1 coordinate 1,860, forward strand.
CTCCTGAGTGGAGGTGTGCGGTATGTGGGTGGCGTCGTTATGGGAACGCTGTGCGTTCAGGGACGGCGCTTCCAATTCGCCGCGTTCGCGGCTAGGTTGCCGCGGAACCCATACGACCCCGGGCTGCCGCCCGGGGCTACACGAGGCCGCAGCTCCGCAGCTCTATATGGATGGCCTGTAGGAAGCGTTTCCGTGCCTACCAACTCCAACCGCAGCTTCGCAGCTCTCATTTAACCCACGACACTGCAGGGGGACAGGATTTTTCAATTGGAATATCCCCGGACCCTCCAGCTTAAACACTAACCAGCGCCCCCCTTTTCAAGTTCCTCCGCCACCGCCTCGGCCATCTCCCCGATGGAGAAAAAGACGAAATCGGTTGAGGGGAGGGTTTCCGTCGGCTCGGTTGCTCCCCAACTCCCGCCTTCAGACAGCCGCTGGCGGTCGATCCAGGCATTGGCGATACCGAAACGGTTGGCCGGGGCGTGGTCGTGGTAGAGGCTCTGGGCCACGTGCAGAATCCGGGACCGGTCCAGGCCCAGATCCGACTTGAGGTGTGCCAGCAGATAGGTGAAATTGGCGTCGGCCGGCTTGTAGGAGCCGATGTCCTGGGCCGTGTAGACCGCGTCGAATTCGACTCCGAGTTTCCGCGTGGAGGCGGCGATGCCGCCGCGATGCACGTTGGACAGGATCACGAGCTTGTAGTGCCGGCCGAGGAGACGCAGCCCCTCGCTGCTGTCCGGAAATGCAGGCCAGTGTTGGACGGAGTCTCCGAAGACTGCATCGAGGTCCCGGTTGGATTTCAGACCGAACGTCCCGGCGATGCCCCGGTGCACGCGCGAAAGCAGCTCCGGGTAAGGCAAATCGGGCGTGGTCTGCTGCTGACGGCTCTCTCCCCGGGCGAAGGCTCCGAGCGCGGCCTCGCGGGTAAGGTCCGCCCCGGGATTGTGCAGGATCAGCGGTTGCAGGGCGTCCCAGATCCCGATTTCCCAGTCGATCAGGGTGCCGTAGCAGTCGAAGGTGAGGGCGCTGTAGTCGGTCAGTCGAGGCATGGATTCAGGTCCGGTTCGGAGCAAGCTTGACAATTCTACCCTCCATGAGAGATGCGGTAAATTTGCTACAATGCGCGGTATCGAAAATGCATTATGGCCTATGCCCCCGTTCGTGCTCGTCTTGTGCGTGTTGAGAGTGAGGAGAAATGATGAAGAAAGCCAGCCGTCTCGGCTGCCTGGCCATGTTGGTGGCACTGCCCGGGTTACCGGCGACACTGTCGCCATTGGCTCAGCCGGCCGGCCCTCGGCAGGAAAAATGCCTCGAGGTTCGGGTTCTGGATCCCTCCGCGGCATCGATCCCCAGCGCTACGGTCACCGTCGGTAATCGAGAGCAGATGACTGACAGCTCCGGCGCCGCCACCTTTTGCGGTCTGGGCCCCGGGCCACACCGGGTGGTGGTGTCGGCGGACGATTTTGAAGTTCATGAAGGGTCGGTGGAGACGTCCCAGGGCAGCATCACCGTCATCCTTCAGTTGCTCCTCGAGACCGAACTGGTGGTCGTCGGGAGCCGCGCCCAACCCCGGTCGGTGACCGAATCCCCCGTACCGATAGACGCCATCCCGCTGCAGGACGTGGTGAGCCAGGGATCCACCACCCTCGACTACCAGTTGCGGACGCTGGTCCCGTCCTTTAACGTGGCCACCCATCCCATCAGCGACGCCGCCACCCTGGTGCGACCGGCCAGCCTGCGCAACCTGGCCCACGATCACACGCTGGTGCTGGTGAACGGGAAGCGCCGTCACCGCTCCTCGGTCATCGCCTGGTTCGCCGGGGTGACGGATGGCGCCCAAGGTCCCGACATCGCGCCAATTCCCGCCATCGCGCTGCGCCAGGTGGAGGTGCTGCGGGACGGGGCCTCCGCCCAATACGGCTCGGACGCCATCGCCGGCGTACTGAACTTTCAGCTCAAGGATGCCCGAGAGGGAGGCAGCGTGGAGTTCAACACCGGAACCTATCGCGCCGGGGACGGGGATTCCTACACCATAGCGGCAAACATCGGGCTGCCCCTCGGCAAGAGCGGATTCGCCAACCTCAGCCTGGAATACGGCAACTCCGACCCCACCAACCGTAGCGTGCAGCGCGCCGACGCGGCGGCCCTGATCGCGGCCGGCAACACGGCCGTGTCCAATCCGGCCCAAATCTGGGGCAACCCCACCATCGACGACGACGTGAAGTTCTTCGGCAACTTCGGCCACCCGTTTTCCAACTCCGTGCAGCTATACGGCCACACCAATTATGCCGAGAAGAAGGTGACCGAGGGCTTCTACTTCCGGAATCCCAACAATCGGGCCAACATCTACAGCCTTGACGAAGGCAAGACCCTCCTGATCGGCGATGTGCTGGACGCGCGCGACGGAGTCCTCGACGGGTCCGCCAACTGTCCCGTGGTGCGGATCACCGACAACGTACCCGACCCCGAAGCCCTGGGGAGAGTGTTCGAGGATCCGAACTGTTTTTCTTTTCGAGAGATCGCCCCTGGAGGATTCACACCCCGGTTCGGGGGCGTGGTCACCGACATGTCAGTGGTGGGCGGCGTGCGCGGCGTTCTGGGTAACGGCATGAGCTGGGACGCCAGCGCCAGTTTCGGCGCCCATGAGTCCGACTTTTTCTTCCAGAATACGGTCAACGCCTCACTCGGGCCCGACACGCCCCGGGAGTTCGATCCGGGACTCTATCGCCAGGAAGACACCAACCTCAATTTCGACGTTTCCTATGCCGCCACCGACATGGTCAACATCGCGGCCGGCACCGAATGGCGCAGGGAGCGTTTCGAGATCGGCGCCGGTGGAAGACCCTCCTGGGAGGTAGGACCCTACGCCGCCCAGGGTTTCGTCTCCGGCTCCAACGGCTTTCCCGGATTTCCCGACTATACGGCCGGCGCCTGGAATCGCAGCAACGTGGCCCTCTACGGCGATCTGGAATTGCGGGATCCGGACGACCGCTGGACGGTGGGTGGCGCCCTCCGATTCGAGCACTTCGACCTCTTCGGCGCGACGACCAACGGCAAGCTGTCCGCCCGACTGGGGCTGAGTAAAACCGTTTCCCTTCGCGGCGGTGTCAGCACCGGGTTTCGCGCTCCCACGCCCGGCCAGCAGAACACGCTCAACGTGCAGACCACCATCGACCCCAAGACGCTGCAGTTGGTCGACAGCGCCAACGTTCCCTCCACCTTCCTGGCGGCGGAACTGAAGGGCGGCAAGCCGCTTGAGCCCGAGACCTCGGCAAACACCACCGCGGGTCTGGTGGTCGACACCGGCCCCTTCACCTTGACTGCAGACTATTTCCGCGTCGACCTCTCCAACCGCCTGGCCCTGTCCCAAACCTTTACACTGACCGAAGACGAGCGCGCGCTGCTGCTCTCGGAGGGGATCGCCTCCGCCGGCACACTGGCTTTCTTTCGTTTCTTCATCAACGACTTCTCCAGTCGAAACCAGGGCATCGACCTGGTCACGACCTACACCCCGCCCGAACTGGGAGGCGAGACGGTCTTCAGTTACGCGCTGAACTATACCCACACGCAGTTGACGGAAGAGTCGGACCTGCTCACCCCCGGAGACGTGCTGGGTCTTGAGCGTGGCGTTCCCCGAATCCGCTGGAACGCCGCCGTCACCCAGCGCCTGGGGCGGGTAGATTTGCTGGGCCGTGTGAACTATTTCGGCTCCTGGGTCGACCACTTTGACGCCCGGTTCGTCCGCGGCAAGGACTCGCCCCTGCTGGACGGGCGCCACATCCTCGACCTGGAAGCGAGCATCTCCCTGACCGACAGCCTGAGGCTGGCGCTCGGCGGTCAGAACGTCTTCAACACCTTCTCCCAGCGGATGGACCTCTTCGCCAACATTTTCGGACT
>JAPVWS010000242.1 GCA_027493295.1 Candidatus Versatilivorator vitaminiformans
CGTGGACCACGTCCACCCCTTCCAGCGGCACCACGTCCAGGCCGATGCTTCCGGGAAGCTTGAAGCGGCCGCAACCGATGTCAAGGCTCTTTCGGCTCATAATCGTTGTCTTCCAGTGTTCCGAGACGGGACACGAGGCATTCCAACCGCGGACCAGGGAACCCTGCCCCGCTCCTATCAGCGGGATTGTAGTCGATCTCCGAGACGGGTCGCATCCCTATTAATGGGGTATACTGAGGCAAATCCGGAGATCTTCCGAAGGCAGTTCCCTTGAGCCAGCCCACCGTCGCTATTATCGGCCGCCCCAACGTCGGCAAGTCCACCCTGTTCAACAGAATCTGCAGGCAGAGGCGTTCCCTGGTGGGCAATGAGCCCGGAATGACCCGGGACCGGGTGAATGCCCGGGCCGAGTGGGGCGGACGCCAGTTCGAGATCATCGACACCGGAGGCATGATCCCCGGCGATCGGGATCCGATGCCCGGATTCATTTTCGAGCAAGCCGAGACCGCCATCCGGAAGGCACAGGTTCTGGTGCTGGTGGTGGACGGGCGCGCCGGGCTCACTCCCCTCGACCAATCCCTGGGAAAGCTGTTGATCGAATGCTCCAAGCCGGTGGTGGTGGCCGTGAACAAGTGCGACAGCGCCGGCCAGGAAATCCATGCCTCGGAATTCTCCGAGCTGGGTCTGAAAGAGGTCATCCCTGTGTCGGCGGCCCATGGCTTGAACGTAGGCGACCTTCTGGACGAAGTGGTCAAATACCTCCCCAGGGGCAGCCGCTCCAAGCGCTTGCCGCCCGGCGAGATTCGGGTCGCTATCGTGGGCAAACCCAACGTGGGCAAATCGACGCTGTTGAATCGCATCCTGGGAGAAGACCGCACCATCGTGTCCCCGATTCCGGGAACCACGCGCGATACCATCGATTCCCGAGCCACACGCAACGGCAAGGTCTATCGGTTCATGGACACGGCCGGAATCCGCAAGAAACGTCAGACATTTCTTCAGGCCGAAAAGTTAAGCGTCATGATGGCTCGCAAGAGCGTGCAGCGTGCCGACGTGGCCCTGGTCATGATGGACGCCACCGAGGCTCCCTCGTCGCTGGATTCCGCCATCGCCGGATACGTGCAGGAGGTTGGAGCCTCCGCCATTCTGGTCGTCAACAAATGGGACCTGATGAAGAAAGACAGTGGTACCATGGTGGCTTTCGAGAAACGGGTGCGCTCCAAAGTGCGGTTCCTGGCCTACGCTCCCATGGTGTTCGTTTCGGCCGCCACCGGCCAGCGCGTCCCCAAGCTGATCTCGCTGATCGATCAGGTATTCAAGGCGCGGCGTACCCGGATCGGAACCGGGGAGTTGAATGCGTTCCTGCAACGCGAGGCCCTTCGGGACACGGCCGTGCCCTTCAGCCGGCAGGTCAGGGTGCAATACATGACCCAGGTGCACGATTCTCCGCCGACCTTTGTGCTCTTCACGGCTCGAAAATCGGCGCTTCACCCCTCCATTCACCGATACCTGGTCAACCACATCAGAGAGCGCTTCGGGTTTGTAGGCACTCCGGTGGTGTTGAAGCACAAGGTGGAGAGGAAGGCGGGCTGAGTGTCCATCCATCTGTCGCTGGTCGGGGGAGCGACCCGCATGGCCGGTCGATTCTGAGATGTCGGCATTGGGTCGGGATTTCGACACCCACGGGCAGTGACCCCATGCCGGTTTGGTTTTCAATAGCATAGTGTTGCAGTAGTGAGCAGGACCGAAAGGACTGGCGGCCCGATCATGCCGGAACGATCTCTGAAGCTCGTGAATCGCCAGCGAGGAAGCACGGATTCCGAGGCTTCGGTCGAAATTCCCGACAAGTTGTTTTTCAGTATCGGCGAAGTGTGCAAGCTGGTGAAGGTGGAGCCCTACGTCCTGCGTTTCTGGGAATCGGAGTTTCCGCGCCTGAAGCCCGCCAAAGGGCCCAACGGCCGCCGCATGTACCGCAAGCGGGATATCGAGACGGTTCTAACCATCAAGCACCTCCTCTATGACCAGGGGTTCACCATCGCGGGGGCACGGAAGGCTCTCGCCTCCGGAGCCGCTGCCGGCGGGCCTCGCAGGGGTGATCGGGAATCTCCTCGGGAGCCGGAAAGACCTCCTTCGGAGGCGGCATCCGGCCCTTCCGCGGGCGCCGCGGAGAGGGTCCGCACGCTCGAGTCGGAGCTCCGCGCCATCTTGACAATCCTGAATCGAAGGTGTTAGATTCCGAGTCGGTTTCGGGACGTAGCGCAGCCAGGTAGCGCACACGCTTGGGCTCACTGGCTCGCTCTCTTTCCCACCTGGGACAGGTCATAACCGTGGCGCCCGACCGGGAGAGAAGTGCCTCCAGTCAGGCCCTGACGCTTTGGCGGCCCATCCGATACGAAGAGGTAGGAGTGGATCGCTACTCGGTGGAGGGTACACCGGCGGATTGCGTGATCATTGCCCTGAACCACATCCTCCCGAGCAGGCCGGATCTGGTGATCTCGGGAATCAACCGGGGCTCCAACCTGGGCCATGACATCGCCTATTCCGGTACGGTAGCGGGCGCTATGGAAGCCGCCAGGCACGGGATTCAGGCGGCAGCCGTCTCATTGGGGAGGCAGGCGGAATTCGACTTTGAAGAGGCGGCCCAGTTCACGGCCCATCTGGCCGGACAATTACTGAACAAGCCGCTTCCGCGGGGTTTCATCCTGAACGTCAACGTTCCCGCCGGAGGGTGGCAGGGAGTGCGGGTGACTCGCCAGGACACCAGCCCCATCGGCAACCTGATCGTGGAGAGCCGGGACCCTCGGGACCGGACATACTTCTGGCTGGACCAGGAGCTGGAACCCCGAGACCTGCCGGCTGACGGAGACTCCGACTACGTGGCCGTCCGCTCCGGCTGCGTTTCCATCACACCGCTCAAGCTCGACCAGACCGCCCTGGAGTTGAGTTCCGAGTTGAAGTCCTGGGCGGAA
>JAPVWS010000243.1 GCA_027493295.1 Candidatus Versatilivorator vitaminiformans
AGGTAGGACAGGGCCAATCCCCCCAAACCGGCTCCACCCTGCAAGAGGAAGTGCCGGCGTCCCACGGGTCCCGTCTGCGGACCGTTCCTGGAGCTCGGGACGGGGTTCCATTTCGGCGGACCGTAAGCCATGTTCAGGGTTCTCCTTGCCGGGGATGAGGAAGCCCATCCGCCCGCATTGCAATTACTCGATATAGATGAATTCGTTCAGGTTGAAAAGGGCCAGACAGAGATCGGCCAAGGTTCCCTCTGCATCCTTTTTCCGCCCTGCGGCGGGATTTCCCCGGTCGTCGTCAATCGAACCTCCCCCGCCCGCGGCTAGACTCACGGTATCCCTCGGATCTCCCGAAACCGGCCGAGCGGCTCCCAGAAACTCCAGGCCGTCGGTTCGTTCCGAGGGAGTGGGGGCGCGTTGCAGGGCAAGTTGGAAGGCTTGGTCGAGCTGTTGACCGGGATCATCCCCAACCTCTGCAACAATTCTGCCGGCCAGCGCGCGGCTCTGCTCGTGGGCAAACCGACTGTTGAAGAGGACGAAAACCTGGGGGGTCACCGTGGTGACCTCCCTGGCGGCGCAGCTCTCGTCCAGTTGGGTGCCGTCAAAGACCTTCACCAGGGGCAACACCAGGCTGCGCTGCTGGTACATGTAAAGGCTGCGTCGATTTCTGGCCTCGGCAGTGGAGGGCTCGAACCAGGTCACTGCCCCTTCCAGCAAGTCCTTGTCGATCCGGGGAAAGAATCCGGGGCCTCCCATGAGCGGATTCAACCGGCCGCTCACCGCCAGAACGCTGTCTCGAATGGCCTCGGCTTCCAGCCGCAACATGTTCCAACGCCAGTAATAGCGATTCTCGGGGTCGATCTTCCGGAGACGGTCGAATTCCGGATGATGCATCGACTGACGATAGGTGTTGGACTGCAGAATGAGCCGGTGCATGGACTTGACGCTCCAACCGCTCCGGATGAACCGGGTAGCCAGCCAGTCGATGAGCTCCGGGTAGTCGGTGCCGGAGCCGTTGCGTCCAAAATCGTTGGGGGTCCTGACCAGTCCTCGGCCGAAATGGTGCTGCCAGATCCGATTGACCATCACCCGGGCCGTCAACGGGTTTTCAGGGCTGGCGATCCACTCGGCCAGAACCTTGGTGGGGTTGCGGATGGGGCGGGAGACCCCGTCGTGTCCAACCTCTTCCAGTCCGGCCGGTTCCGAGTGGCCGGTCAGGGCACTGAGAAATCCCGGCAGGACCACCTCGCCCCGCTTCTTGGGATCTCCTCCCTCCAGGACAAAGGTGGTCGGCGGGTCCGGCAGGCCTCCGGCATCTGTTCCCGCGGCTGCGTAGTTCAGGCCCAGGGAGGCCGAGGCCGAGTGGGCCCTGGCCTTGTAGTAGTCGGGGCTGTGCGGATTGCGATAGGCGGTGGTCTGCATGCGCATCAGGTGGTAGAGCCCCTGTTCCTGCTCATTCAGGAGGACGCCTTCGAGGGCAGCCCGCTTGAGGTCTCCGTTGACGGGACTGTTGCTCAAGGGAGGCAGTTCCTTGAGATCTTGAAAAGCCTGCAGGAAGCGGGCCTTTTCCAGGCGTACCTTGAAGCTGGCCGTGGTCTCTTCGCGGAACTCCTTCTGGCGCTTGAGCAGATCTTCCCAGTAGGCCTTGCCGTCTTCCCAGGCCTTGGAGTCACGGCCGGGCAGCTCGTACTGGCTGAAGGGTACTTCCATGGTGCTGAGCTTGACCGGTGCGAAGAAGGCCTCCATCCGATAGTAGTCACGGATGGGGATGGGGTCGTACTTGTGATCGTGACAGCGGGCGCAGGCCAGAGTCAGTCCCAGGAAGGCCGAAGCGGTGGTGTTGACGATGTCGTTGAGGGCGTCGCGCCGTACGCCGTCCTCACTGTAGACCGTGCCATGCAGGAATCCGAGACCCAGCTTGCCTTCCTTGCCGTAGTGCGGATAGGAGTCGCCGGCAATCTGCTCCCGAATGAAACGGTCGAAAGGGCGGTCCTGGTTGAAGGCCCGGACCACGTAGTCCCGATAGCGCCAGATGTGGGGGAGGGGACCGTCATAGCCCCCGTCGGTATCGGCATACCGCGCAATGTCCAGCCAGTGCCGCGCCCAGCGCTCGCCGTAGCGAGGGTCGCGAAGCAGCCGGTCGATTTCCTGCCGGTATGCGTCGGGGCTGGGATCGCTGGTGAATCGACGCATCTGCTCGGGAGTCGGGGGCAAGCCGATGAGATCGAAATAGAGGCGTCGCAGCAGCAGCCGCTTCGAGGCCGGCGAGGCGGGAGTCAGCTTCCGGCTCTCCAGCTTGGCCAGGATGAAGGCATCGATGGGGTTCTTCACCCACTGGTCCTGGCGCACCTGCGGGATCTCGGGCGCCTTCAACCCCGTCCAGGGCCATCCCCGCACCTGGTTTCCGGCGTCCGAAATTGGCGGCAGTTGATCGATCCAGCCGGCTATCGAGGCAATCTCTTCATCGCTGAGCGGATTGCCGCTCAAGGGCATCCGCGGTTGCTTGTGGCCGGTCAGGTAGAGCATCAACGGACTCTCCGAGCTCTTTCCCGGGATGACGGCGGGCCCGTTCAAGGCGCCTCCCTGGAGTGCAGCCTGGGGGCTCTCCAGAACCAGGGCGCTCTGGTGTGACCGGGAGTCGTGACAGGCCAGACAATGTTTTTCGAGAATGGGCCGGATGCTTGCGAAGGCGGAAACGGATTCGGCCGGAGCCGGGGAAGGCAGGCATCCCACCAGCAGTAGCGACACCAGCCATGGAAGGAGTCTTGCCGGCATGCGGTTCACGGTTGCCGTGGATTGAGTGGAGTAAGCCTTGTTCGAACCCCTCTACCTTATCGGAAATTCACTCTGATCTCAATGGGTCAAGGCTCCCACCGTCCTGAAACAAACGCCTGCGCCTGGTGGCTGGAAACCGGTTCAACGTCACGAAGGGGTAAATGGTTTATTCACATCGATGCACAGGATGCACAGGATTTTTTCTGGAAACGGTGGACCTGCGGTCCTAAAGATCCGCGAATCCGCATCGGATCATCGCCCAAATCGGCTTCTGGTGCAGGAAGCTCTCGTCCTGTTAATCCTGTGCATCGATGTTCAATAGGTCGGAAACCCTGCTAGCGGAACATGGCCCTTGTTCCCGACAGGCTATGAAGATTCGTTGTTTCACTCTCGAATGATCTGCCGGCCGGGCAGGGGTGGTGCTTACCTCAGGAATTCCTTCAAGACGTTCTCCGTTATCCGGGACACGTTGTTGTCATAGTCGTTGTGGGACAGGCTGCCGCACCAGGACATGGACCCCACCGAGAAGACGGCTCCTCCGCGGGCGGTCTCGAAGTAGACCATGTCGGCC
>JAPVWS010000244.1 GCA_027493295.1 Candidatus Versatilivorator vitaminiformans
GCCTGGATCCTGCTGGCCATGTACGTGGCCCTGGCAGAGAAGCGCGGGTTCGACCTCAATCGCTTGTCGGGGACGATTCAGGCCGACATGCTGAAGGAGTACATGGCCCAGAAGGAGTGGGTCTTTCCCATTGCTCCTTCGGTTCGGATTGTCAGGGACTGCATCTCCTATTGCGCTCGGAGGATGAAGCGCTACAACCCGGTAAACATCTGCGGGTACCACATCAATGAGGCCGGGGCCTCTCCGCTGCATGAGCTGGCCTTCACCCTGGCCAACACCATCGTCTACGTGGAAGAGGTGGTCAAGACCGGCATGCCGGTGGACCAGTTCGCTCCCCGCCTGTCCTTCTTCTTTGCCTGTGGATCCGATTTCTTCGAGGAGGCGGCCCGCTTTCGGGCCGTGCGCCGGGTCTATGCCACCATCATGCGGGAACGCTTCGGAGCCACCAATCCCGCCTCCATGCGCCTCCGGTTCCACTGCCAGACGGCCGCGGCCACCCTCACCAGGCCCCAGTACAAGGTCAACATCGTCAGAACCGCCCTGCAGGCCCTAGCGGCCGTGCTGGGCGGGGCCCAGAGCCTGCACACCAACGGCATGGACGAGGCCTTTTCCATTCCCACCGAAGAAGCCATGAAAATCGCGCTGCGCACCCAGCAGGTCATCGCCGAGGAATCCAACGTGGCCAACGTGGTGGATCCGCTGGGCGGCTCCTATTACGTGGAGAAGCTCACCGACCAGTATGTCCAGGCCATCCAGGCCATCCTGAAGGAGGTGGATGAGCGGGGAGGCACCGTGAAGCTGATCGAGGAGGGATGGTTCCAGCGGAAGATCGCCGAGGACGCTTACGAGACGGCCCTCAGAAAGCAGTCGGGCGAAAAGCCGGTCATCGGAGTCAACCGCTACGTGGAGGAAGAGGAGACCCTCGACCTGGAGGTGCACCCCTACGATCCCAGGTCGGCCGAGCGCCAGATCGAACGGACCCGGCAGGTCCGGGCGAACCGGGACGAGGCTGCGGTTCGGGAGCTGCTGCAGAGGCTCAAGGCGGTGGCGCGGGACGAGTCGCAAAACATCCTGCCGGTAACCGTCGAGCTGGTGAGGCAGGGAGCCTCCATGGGCGATATCGTCGAGACCCTCAAGCAGGTCTGGGGAACCTACCGGGAAACTCCGGTTTTCTGAGTCACATTCAGACGCCATGAACTGTCGCAACCCATGGATCCGGCTTGCAGCCCTCGGGTTTTGCTTGCTGGCTGCCATGCTCCTGCCGGCCGCGTCAGCCGCCCAGGAGCCAAACGCGGTCTTTTCCAATCCCCGCCACCGGACGGCAACCGAGCTGATGCGTGTCGGCGACTATGCCCGGGCCGAAGCTGTTCTGGACGCCGCGGTCAAGGCTGAACCTACACCCGACGCTTACAGTTTGCTGGGCTACGCCCGCGAGATGCAGAACCGGTTCGCCGCCGCCGAGAAGGACTATCGGGAGTCGATGCGGCTTGCCCCCGACTCTTTCTTCGCCCGCATTCGGCTCGGCATCGTCCTGACCAGGCAGAAGCGGAACCGGGAAAGCATCGAGGTGCTGCGGCCGATCGAGACGGCACTCCACCGCCATCCCGAAGCGCTCTTTCATCTTTGCCTGGCCTACCTGGAAACAGGGGATGCTGCAAAGGCCGCCGCCGCGGCTGAAAAGATGGAGGCCTTCGGTCCCGAAATGGCGCTGCGGGCGGCCAAGCTGTTCGTCTGGAAGGAGAAATTTCCGGAATCTCTGCCTCTACTGAGCAGAGTGGCGGAGGCCAGTCCCGGGTCGGCCGAGGCCAACTATCTGCTTGCGACCGCCCTGTTTCGTACCGACCAGACGGGACGGATGTGGCCCTATCTGGAAAAGGCCCACCGGCTCAAACCTGACTCGGTGCCGACCCTGCTGCTTTACGGCAGCGGGCTGCTGGCCGAGGGTAAGTTCGGCCAGGCCAGGGAGCGCCTGTTGCAGGCTCAGGCTCTGCGGCCGCAGGATCCACGCCTCCGCTTTCTGCTCGGCAAGGCCCTGATTGGAGAGGGTGACCATGCCGGGGCCATTGCCCAGTTGGAGGCCCTGGTGAAGCAGGATCCCGACAAGCCGGAGGTCCATCTGCTGTTGCTGAGCGCCTACCGCTCCAAGGGAGACATCCAGGCCACCACCCGTCAGGCCCGCCAGGCGGTGCGGAAGTTCCCGGGTCACCTCGAGTCCCAATTGGAGGCCGGGATGGACTTGCAAACGGTGGGTGAGTTCGAGTTGGCGGAACAGGCATTGCGGCGGGCGGTGGATCTATCCGGAGGCAAGCCGGCGGACCGGCGCAAGGCCCGATTCAACCTGGCGACGGTGCTGGTCAAGCTGGGCCGGGACGACCAGGCCGTGCCGCTCTTGAGAGAAGTGGTGGATGCCGATCCCGGGGAAGTGGACGCCCGGGTGGAGTTGGGAGACAGCTACCTGCGGACGGGCGATTACGACCAGGCCGTCCAGGTGCTGCAGCAAGCCGCTGCCCGGGATCCCAAGAACAAGCGAATCCACCTGCTGCTGGGCAAGGCCTTCACCCGCCTGGGCCGCCATGAGGATGCCGGCCGGCACTTCCTGGCCTTTCAGGAGCTGGAGGTGGAGTAGGGGACGTCGTTGAATTACTGGAATTACTTGGATCGGCGGTTTCTGAATTCCGGTGATTCAACAGTGTCCGCCGCCCAGTGACCGAAGTTATTCCAGTAATTCAACAACGTCTCCGTCTTCCTCTCGAAGTGGACGGCTTCGTGGAGGGAGGTCAATACGTCTTTAGGTTCGCAATCGGAGCCTTCAACTAGTTTTTGTACAGCTTCCAAAAAAACCGGTACAACCTCTGGAGAGGGTGACTAACGGATTTTCCCGGGCGGTATACTGCTCGCTTGATCAGCGACGTAGTAAACGGCCCGAGCAGGCCGTTCAGACCATTAAATCGGGTCAAAATCTTGCCGTGCTCGTCAACGAGCACATAGGTCGGAAACTCCTCGATCTGCAGGAGCCACGCGATTTCGCTCCCCTCGCCTGCGTGCCAATTCGTCCAGGGCATCGGTTCGTCCTCGATGAATCTGGTCACGGTCGCACGCTCCTCGTCCACGCTGATTGCGACGATGGCGAACCTGTCTGCCGGCAAATTGGCAACCAACTCCCGAAGTTTCGGCAGAGCTGCGACGCAGGGGCGGCACCAGGTTGCCCAGAAATCAAGTAACACGACGCGACCACGGTAGTCCGACAGACATTCCTCGACACCGTCGATCCGTTTGCCCCTAACGTCCTGTAGCGTGCCTCCCACGGTCCCATACGTTATTCTGCGAAGCAGATCCGCCTCGGCCTCAGCCAGCGTATGAGGCATTGGTGTGCCGTCAGGGTGCACACCCAGGAACTCTTCCTCCTCCACGCCGTCGCTCAAACCGGTCGCCGCCTTGAGAGCCCGCTGCCGCATGACCTCCCGATCCTCTGTCGGCAGCATGAACTCCAGGTTCGCGGAGCTCATAAATCCAGCTGCTACGTAATACTTGCCGTTAGCGCGTAACCCGGGGTCTTCAGCCTCGGACGCCAGTTCCTCGAAGAACGTATCGATGGCAGGTCCGAGGTATATCCTTTGGATATCCATTCGGCTCAGCACCTGAGGCCACTTCTCATAGTCGGACCCGAAGGAGAGTAGAGCCTTCGCACCGATATACATGTACCGGTCTGAGTTTGTGCCGGACTCTGCCCGCATCACGAGGAACTCGGCAGCTTCGATCGTCTTGTCATGTGCGCCATCCAAGTCCAAGATTGCGGTTGCTGCGGCTACAGCGCGGGCGACATCAGGGGGCTTTGGCAGGGATTCCCGCAGCTCGCGAACCGACTTGCCAGCTAGAGCATCGCGTGTGACAGACTCCCGATTGGCTTTCCTCCATGCCCGCTGCTGGTCGAGGTACTCTTCCACCACGGTCCAGTCTGCCCCAACGCCAGGCGACGGGGCATCCCGGGTAACTGCTCGCTTGCACGACCCCATCGCTGTCAGCGCGACTACCGCGACAAGAACCCATCCAAACGAACGCCATCGAACCTTCCGTAGTACGGTGACTTCATTCTCCATCGTGTGGCCCCTCGGGTGAATGACATTGTCCAAAGTGAGTAAGGGACACGGTGACGCCTACATTCAGGTCAATTCATCTTTGGTGCCGGCAACGCCACCAGGGATTCCTGCACAGTCTGACCCGGTGAAGGTTTGATCCGCTTCGAATCCCGTTCCAGGCTTCTCAGGTAATCGGGATCCATCTCACTGCCGGCCTGGTGATCGGCCAGGGCGTACACCAGGTATTCCCCAGGGACCAGTCCTTCCAGAGAAAACCGTCCGCTCTGGTCCGTCTGAGCCGTCTTGGTAAAGCGTGAGTAAAGTCCTCTGTGCTGCGGATCGGTGGCAAAGACCAGGACTGTCGCTCCTGGCGCCAATTCCCGCTGTTCTTCCTGTTCGACATAACCACTGATCCGTGCACCGTCCGCAGCAATATGAATCTCCACTCCATCCATCCGGTCATTGCTTCCCAACTCTATCGGACGATCCGTGATGTCCTGACCCTCAACACGAATGGAGGAGACATAATGATTGCCCGCCGGAAGCTTAGCTACAAGGCGATAGGTTCCCTCCGGACGGTTCGATATCTTGAAGGTGAAATCCTCACTAACCTGGAATCCGGAACCACCGAAGGTCATTAGCGTGGGGAATGTATCCTTTGCGGGCTGCCCTCAGCACATACCGTCCTGGCTCAAGGTCTCTGAACGTGTACTCCCCGCTGCTATCGGTTCGAACGGTCCGGGGCCGTTCCAAGGGCGCGGTTCCCGTGGAACGGAGCGCGAGCGTAGCTCGCGCCAGCGGATATTCGTCGTCCTTCGCCAACACCCGTCCCTGGATCACACGGAGCTCCTTTGCTTTTCGAACTCGTTCAGAATTGCCCGGAAACTGAAGAGAAGATGGATGGCCGAAGGCGGCAGAGCCGACCAGAGAGGCAACGACCATACCCAAGAAGTAGAGGCTTGCTTTCATTTCAACCTCCTTGGTCCTGAAGGGCGAATTCCAGTCTCCAGGGGACAGAGAAGCAACAGTTTTTGGTCTCTACTCCTATAAACAGTCGAAATGGCGATTGATTACAATTTTTTGCGGGGGGACCGCTCAGGATTGTCTGAAGCCTTGTTGCGATAGGGATTGGGTGCGTGCATCAATGCGGCGCTTGAGCAGCGTGATGGCGCGATTCATGCGGGCGGGGACATTGCCGAGGGAGAGGTGAAGGTTTCGAGAGATTTCCTTGGCTGACGATCACGGTGCCCGTCGGCCTGGATGAACTTGCCGGCGCCGCACGCCAGACGCGTTGATTTGTGCGTCAGGTAATAGCGCAGCTCTTTCCTGTGCCGACCTCGTTGTCGGCGAGGAAAGCGTCGAACAGAGCGAAGCACTGCTCCGGCTCCTCGAGTTGTAGGAGGTGGGTGGTATCGGGCACAAAGGCGTATTCGATGCCGAATGTCTCGCAGAATAACTTGCAACATGGTGCAGTCTTAGGTGCGTCCTCCGGCACGGGGTCGGAACCGACGATCAAGAGCGGGCGCCCCGCCGGGTTGGGCTGCCGCCATATTTCCAGTTCGGCGACGTCGGTATAGAGATCCGCCTCGAGTGCGCCAGGGCAACGGAGCAGCCATTCTCCGCTGTCGCGATCGAAGTGCAGCACCGAGCGTGCATTGAGTTCCGCCACTCCCGGCCGCAGGCGACGGAACCGGTGCAGCCACCGGAAAACCTCGGCAAGTTCCTCGGGGTCCCGGAACCGGTTCTGGCGGATCAGGGCGGCGGCGCGCAGCGTCTCGCCCTCGGACACCAGCGGGCCTCGCCGCGGGTCACCCTCAGGCGGGACCACCGGCGGGTCGAACAATACCAGAGCGTCCCAGTGCCAGACGCCGTCGATGATCGCTAGCAGGGCCGCGATCGCCGTCATCGAATGGAAGACTCCGATCGTGGTCTTCTCGCCCCATTCCTCCGCAATCGCGCCGTGCACCTGCGCAAAGTCGCGCACAAAGCGCGGATAGTCGTGAGCCTCGCCCGCGTGAAAGGGGTTGCGCCCACAGTTGCGGACGTCGTACAGCGTAAGGTCGAACCGCTCAAGCATATGTCGCCAGAATGGGAAGTAGGAATCGCTCGCGAAGCCATTGCCGTGGCTCAGCACGACACGTGGCCCTGACGGGTTGCCGTGGCGCACCACGCGAATCGGCGCGCCATCGTCCATCACGACGTTGAGGGTTGCGACATGTTCGGGAAGGATGAATCCAGCCGTTTTCTGCCGGGCTGTTATCGGGGAATATGGTGGGCCTGTCACGTGTACGCGTCTCCCTGCACCGGCACTGGCGGCGATACAAACGCGATTCATCGCGAATATACCATTCCAAGGGGTGCTTCGGCAGCGGTTTCCTGGTCACTCACGGGCTGGCAGCCTTGGTGCAATTGGCATTTCTTGACATGGGAAACGGACCGGATGCGACCGTATCGCGAGGACGATGGGTGCAGGAGAAAGCGATAGGGGCATGGGGCGGCAAAAGCGGCGTCAGGAGCCGCTACGGGTGGCGACGCAGGAGCTGCGTCCCCCTGTCAGTTCCCCAGAGGCGAGCAGTTTCGAATCGTAGTGGTTCCAACAGTCGGTCTTCTGATTCAGCTTCAAGGTTGGGGTTCGGAAGGGGCTTCGCTTGGTATTTTCGCTTTCTTCCCCAGTGGCTATTGGTTCGGGCGGGATTGGGGCAACCGCTGGGCTGTTCAAGTAGAACACCCAAGGCATCCATCAACAGTACTACTCGCCTACCATTTCGCCCATTGTCCGGCGTCGTGCCGCTCCGGAAGGTTCCGCCCACGGAAGGCCACTGGACCTGAGTCGCACCCGGCGCTTCCACATGCCGAGCTCCGATTCTTGGGCAAATTTTTCATCTTCCAAGTAGTCGTCTCCGAAGGATGCGGCAAATCCACTCGCCACTATCCACTGGTTGAGGTCTATTTCTGTCCTCTCGCCTACGACCAAATAGCAGGTTCCGACGAACCACTCCTTCCCGGGGATATTGTACTTCTCCAGACCCTCACAGCGAACGGGACCTCTATCCAGCCTCGCCTGGAGATTGGCAACAGGATTCAGCTCTTCCGGCTTGCGCTTGTAGGTGACTACCTTGACTCCCCGCAACACTACGATATGACCCTTGACCCTTAGCAGGTCGACGTCAATGGCTGTAGCCTTTCCGAAGATGTCGGGAGCGTCTTCCTGGAACGGAGGCGAAGGGGCAGCAAAGCTCGGCAGCAAACAAGCGACAGCCAAGACCATAATGGGAATGCAATGGCGTCTTTGGGTCATTTCCGATCCTACGCCTTATTGAATTTGCGCTAAGTGGCATCGCACAAGGAAAATGGGCGGGCAGGGGTAGTAGGGGACGTTGTTGAATGACTGGAATAACTTGGATTGGCGGTTTCTGAATTCCGGTTATTCGACAGTGTCCGCCGCCCACTGACCGAAGTTATTCCAGTAATTCAACAACGTCCCCCTGTCAATTCCAACAACGTCCCCTCATCAGTTCCCAATTGCCAGCAAGTGCCGGTCGGTTCTGAAATACCAGCGGCCGTCCACCAGGGCAGGGGAGGCAAGCACGGGGGCCTCCAGTCGATTCACCCGGAGCAGTTCAAACTTGTTTCCCGCCTTGAGCACGAAGGTCTCGCCTGCATCGTTGGTGAAGAATACCTTGCCGTCCACTCCCACGGGCGAGGCAGAAAAGCCCTCGGACTTGGGCTCGCCCAGGCGTCCCTGCCAGAGAACCTTCCCGGTGGCGGCCTCATAGCAGGTGGCCACGCTCACCATGTCGTTCACCTGGTACAACAGGTCGTCGTAGAGCAGTGGCGAGGGGACGAAGGAGGCTCCCTTGGACTGCTTCCAGGCCAGGTGGGTTTGGGTGACATCCCCCGACCCGCCCGGACGGATCGCCAGCGTCGGCCCGGCCCGGCCGGAAACGCAGAAAACCAGCCCGTGACCCACCACCGGAGTGGGGATGACCTCGGCCAGATTGCCCTCACAGTGCCAGAGCCCCTTGCCGCTGTCCGGATCGTAAGCCGTGACCCGCGCCTGGCTGCTAACGATCAATTCGTCCCGGTCTGCGGCCCGGATGACGATGGGCGTGCCCCAGCCGACGCTGGCTTTGCGCTCGGTCTTCCAGAGGGTCTTGCCGGTCCGCTTGTCGAATGCGGCCACGAACGCCCCCTGGCGCTGGTCCTCGTAAAGGAAGACCCTGTCCTTGTAGAGAACCGGCGAGCCGGCCGACCCGTGGTAGTTCTGGATCGTTCCCAGGCTGTGGCGCCACACGACCTTCCCCCGGAAATCCACTGCCGCCAGCCCCTGATTTCCGAAGGAGGCATACACTAATTGCCCGTCGGTGACCGGCGTGCCCGAGGCATGGGAGTTCTTCCAGTAGACCTTGCCGGGCTCCCCCGCCTGGAGGGAGGATTCCCAGAGGAGCTTCCCGTCGGATCTCCGATAGCACAGGACCGAGGGACGTTTTCCGCCATCCCGGGCGGTGGTCAGAAAGATCCGATCCGCCCACACGATCGGGGAGGAATTGCCTCGCCCCGGCACCTCGACCTGCCACAGGACGTTTTGGGTGGCCGACCAGGTATCGGGGTAGCCCGATCCCACCGCCAGCCCCTGGCCGGTGGGGCCCCGCCAGCGAGACCAGAATCGATTGGCTTCTCCGCCGGAGAGAATCATGTGGATGCCGTCCCGGGACGGACTGCCCGGGAGGGGGCCGGCGGTTTCGACCTCGACGGCGATAACGGCCATCAGGAACATGGCCAGGAAAATTGTCAGGTATCGACCGGACATGGGGTGACCTCCGTGCTGGACTGGTGAAATTGGGGCAAGACCCACTATAGGGACAAGGGGGCTGGTTACGCCACGGAAATTTCGGGACGGAGGGATATCCCTCCCGCCAGGCTAGTGCTGATGCAGTGGGGGGCGCTGGGTCGGCAGCGAGGATCGAATTTTTCCCGTTATGAACATCGATGCACAGGATGCACAGGATGAACGGGACGAGAGGTTCCTGCACGAGAAGCCGGCTTGGCAGGTGATCCGGTTCGGGCTTAGGAATGCTTGGGGTTACAGAACGCCAGACTCCTAAAGCCAATTCCTGTATATCCTGTTCATTCATGTAAATATCCTCTCCCTCCCCTCACAAAATTGTCCTGCACGCGAAACGAGGAGATCTATTGGCGAGTAGTGGAGGGTGTGCCACAATGCTCACGCGAACGGTGGCTTGCCGGAACGGCTTGAATCCTATAGATTTCACCGGGCCGCCTGCCCTTCAGGGAACGGTCGACTCCATCCCGGCGGGTTCCCATGGATTCGTTTGGGACGCTCCTTCGGCATCGAGACGCCGCCGTGCCCCGGTTCGATCCTCTTTCCCCTTCGGCCGACCTCATGGACTCCAGGCTCAAGCAATTCCTTCTTTCCCTGGCCAAGGTGGTATTGGGAATCGCGGTCCTCGTGGCCGCGGGGAACGAGGTATTGGGATCGCTGTCCAGGATGGAGTCCTCCCAGGTCCGGTATTCGGTACCGATTCTAGGCCTCAGCCTTCTCTGCTACCTGGTGGGAATGGCCGTGTTTGCCGAATTCTGGCGGCGGGGGGTGGGCGCTCTTGGAGGGAAACTTCCCCGATTGGATTGCCATTTCGCCTATTTTGTCAGTCAATTGGGCAAGTATGTTCCCGGCAAGGCCTGGGTGATTCTGATCCGATACGGACTGATCGGAAGGAACCGCTTGAGCTTCAGGGCGGTGACCGCCTCCAGCGTCTACGAAACCTTTAGCGTGATGGGTTCCGGGGCGCTGCTCTCTTTTCTGGTGTTGCTGCTCCTGGGTGGCGATACGATCCTGCTGTGGCTGGCGCTCGGTCTTGCTGCGGCACTGTTGGCTGCTTCCCATCCTCCGGTGTCCGGCTGGATCGCCACGGTGGCAGGCTGGGGATGGGGCGGCGAGGAAAAACTCATGCCCGTGCCTTCCTGGAGGGTCTTCCGGAAGGGAGCGCCTCTGCTGATTCTGGGCTGGATCCTGGCCGGCGCCAGCTTTCCCCTGGCGGGAGCCGGCATCGGAGTGGCCTACCCTGGGCCGAGTGAAGTGGTGTTGGCGGGAGCGGCTTCGGGGATGGCGGTTGCCGCCGGGTTCGTGGTCCTGGTGGCTCCGGCGGGTTTGGGGGTTCGCGAATGGCTCCTGGTACAGACCCTGGGCCCGTCGGTAGGGGAAGGACCGGCGGCGCTGGTTGCCGTTGCGGCCAGGGGCTTGCAGGTTTGCGGCGAGTTGGGGATGGCGGGCGTCCTCTATGGCGTGAGAAGGGCAGGGGGACCGCATGCTTAGTATCGCGATTCCCGCCCGCAACGAAGAGGACAGCCTGGAACCTCTCCACCGGGAGATCGACTCGGTGCTGGAGGCGGCCTCCCTGCAGGCTGAAATCATCTTTGTGGATGATGGGTCCACCGATGGCACCTGGTCCAGGATCGTGGCCCTGGCGGGGATGGACGCCCGAGTGCGAGGCATTCGCTTTCGCCGAAACTTTGGCAAGGCAGCAGCCCTCAACGCCGCATTCGCCAGTGTCCGAGGCGATGTGGTGATCACGCTTGACGCCGATTTGCAGGACGATCCCGCCTCGATCCCCCGGCTGATTCAGAAGCTCGAGGAGGGCTTCGACCTGGTTTCAGCCTGGAGAAGGGAGCGCTTCGATCCCTGGCACAAGCGGATTCCAAGCCTCCTGTTCAACTGGCTGGTCGGAATCTTCAGCGGCCTGAAGTTGCATGATCACAACTGCGGCCTGAAATGCTACCGGTCCGAGGTGGTCAAGGAGATCCGCCTGTTCGGGGAATTGCACCGCTTCATCACCTTGCTGGCTCATCGAAGCGGATTCCGTGTCACCGAAATTGAAACACGGCATAGACCCCGGCTCTTCGGTCGCTCCAAATATGGGGCGTCCCGGCTCTTGACGGGGTTGCTGGACCTCTCGACCCTGGGCTTTCTGGGCAGCTTCCGGCAGCGTCCCATCCATCTGCTGGGCGGGCTGGGACTGCTGGCCTTTGCCGCGGGGGTATTGGGATTGGCCTATCTGGCCGGCGTGTGGTTCTCGGGTGGGGGGCCCATCGGCTCCCGGCCCCTGCTGATCTACTCGGTGGCCGCCCTGGTCGTGGGGGGGCAGATGATGACCCTGGGCATCCTGGCGGAACTTATCACCTCTGCAGGTTCGAGGTTCGGGCAGGGGAACCCGCTCCCCTACAGCATCTCCGAAAGGATCGGCGAGCCCTGAGGGGGCAGGCCCTACTCTTCATCGGATCAGCGGATACAATCCTAAGTTCCATAGGCCAAGCCCCGCGCAAAATCATGAACAACCAAGGCAATTTCACCTCGCTGATCGTTGTGGTGGCCGTCGGATTGATCTTTGGATCGCTGCTTCGGCTGCAACCGGTTTCCAGCTCCAACGACAGGTCCCGCTGGAGCACGGTCTGGAGTCTGAACGCCGGACAGGGCTACGTCATTGACGAAACTCCCTACCCGACCATCGACAAGGTCAAACGCGGGGACCATTTCTATTCCAGCAAGCCGGCCCTGATGCCGACTCTGATCGCGGGCCTGGTCTGGGCCATCGGCCCGGTAACCGGAATGACACTTCCGGAAAACCAGGACTTTATCGTGCGGTTCGTGCTGGTCCTGATCAATCTGATCCCTTTTGCCTGGCTGCTGGTGCTCTACTCCCGCCTGCTTCAAAGGCTGGGCTTTGACACCTCCACCGTTCTCTATTGTCTTTGCGCCGCCGGCCTGGGCACCTATCTGACTGCCTACAGCGTAACGCTCAACAACCACACCATGGCGGCCATCGCCGTCTTCTTCGCGCTCTACTGTTTCGTTCGTATTGTCTATGAAGGGCAGAGAGCGTGGAAGTACTTCGCGGTCTGCGGGTTGTTCTCCGCCTGGGCCGTGGCCAACGAGATGCTGGCCTTGCCCTTGGCTCTGGTTGTGATGGGATGGCTGTTTCGGACCTCCCCCAAAGCCACGGCCGCCTGGTTTCTGCCGCCTGCCGTCCTGCTGGGCGCCGCATTCATGATTACGCTTTACCTGTCGACCGGCGGGTTGCTCCCTTACTACCTGTACTTCGATACGCCGCTCTACCAGTAC
>JAPVWS010000245.1 GCA_027493295.1 Candidatus Versatilivorator vitaminiformans
GTCTCCGGGGTTGGTAAGGGGACGGGGGACTGTCCTCCTCTCATCGAGCCGAAAGCTTGTCAAGAGTCCTCAACACGATCTGTCCCACCCGTTCCATGCTTCGGGGGCTGACCTTGTCCAGCGTGTCCTGCGGCGTGTGCCAGTAGCGGTTGTTCGGTCCGAATTTGAAATCGATCAGATCCACGGCCGGGATACCCACCTCGGTAAATGGAATGTGGTCGTCCTGCACGGCCATCGGATTACCGGAAAGGTGCTGTCCAAATCCCAACTCGGTGGCGGAGTCTCGCACGAGGCCCATCAGCCACGGGGTCGAGTTGAGGTCGTTCTCCAGCACCAGGTCCTTGTCGCCCACCATGTCCATCAGAATCATGGCCTTGATTCTGCCGGTCTGACCTCGGGCTCTGAGACGCTCCACGAAATAGCGGCTCCCGTAAAGACTGTCGGTGCGCGACCAGGCCCTTTGGGCTTCTTCTCCGTCGAAAAAGACAAACCACACGGAGAAGCTCAGTTTCCGGCGCGAGAGCACCCTCGCCAGTTCCAGCAACAGTCCTACGCTGGAGCCTCCATCGTTGGCCCCCACAAAGACGCCGTTTGTCATCAAGTGGGTGTCGTAATGGCTGGCCAGAATCACTACCTTCCCCTTTTCTACCGGAGAGCGGCCCATGATATTTTTCATGGGCAGGTTGCCATTGGGAGTCGAAGCCAGGAAGTTCTGGTGTTCGACCTCCAGGGAGAGTCGGCGCAAAACGTCCGTAATGTACTGTTGGGCTTTCTTTATGCCGGGTGAAGCCGGAGGGCGGGGACCGAAGCTGACCAGGCGCTCCACATGGGAGAATGCCCGATCACCGCTCAAGGGGAGACTTTGTCCTGAAAGATTGGCGGCGACAACGCCAAAGAGAAGTAGACTGACAAGCCCGGTGGGAACCCCTGGGGATGGGTGGCGGTGGGTCATGGAATACAGGCAGTCTATTCCCGGAAGACCTCAACCTCGGAATCCGGAATGGTGAGTTTCTTGAGCTTCAGGTCACTGTCAAGCCAGAAATTGACTTTGAATTCTCCCGTGTCGACCAGGAAGCGGCGCAGCCACTGGGGTTGATCCTCGATTTCGACTTCCTCTTTTCCCACTTCGGAAACGCTGATTCCTCCAGCCAGGAACTGTTGCGGAACGAATGCGGAGAACTCCTGCAGGCCGCCCCGGCAGAGGTCGTACCGCTTGGAGAGGATCAGATAGTGGTGAAAGACGTTGTCGTCCAGGACGGTCACATCCTTTTTCAATTCGATTCTTTTCCGGTCTACACCTTCATCCGAAATATAGGATACCCGGCTTCGATCCGGCAGAAACCTGACCTTGGCACTCATTCGATTGGGGCCCGCATCCTGCACTACTTCGTAGTCCTCCGGTTCAAACAGGTCATTGAAACGCAAGGTGGACTGGATGCGGAAGGTCACCGGTTCAGCGGGCGGACGGTCGGGGGGTGGAAATTCCTCATAGTCTTCCTCGTCCAGATATTCCGGAGGTTCCACAGGGTCATCCCTGGTGATGGTGAGTTGGGTGCGGCTGCTGGCCTTAATTCGATTGGCGCTTCCCGAAATGTCGAAATCTTCGTGGCCGATTTCCTCTCCTGCGAAAAATATTCTGAAACGGCCGAGTTCGCGTCCGGAATAGGTAATCGGTGGAGGCTCCTCGTCCTCCTCCAACTCCTCGCACTCCTGCTGGGCCTGGAGCGGGGGCGCAGCCGCCAGCAGGCGGCATGGATGCGGAAACAACAGCAATGCCAGCAGGATGATTAGCCTAACGCCCATGGTCAGGAGGGGTAACAGTGGGTCTCGGTGAGGGCTGCAAACGGGTCTTTTCCAGGATGGCGCTCACTATTGTATCAGGGGGCAAGGAGGCGTCGACTTCAAAATCGCTCAGCCGGTACAGGGGCAGCCGGGAGGAGTAGAGCTCCTGTAGGGAAGCCGGATCCTTCAGGAGCGGTCGGGTGCCGTCCGGGGGGCATCGCTCCAGCACACTCTCCAGGGCTAGGTCGAGAAATACCGATAGTCCCAGCTTACTGATTTGGAGACGGTTGCCCGGGTCCACAAATGCACCGCCTCCCAGGGCTGCGACGCAGTTCTTCCACCGCCCCAGATTCCTCAAGGTATCGCTCTCCATCCGGCGGAAGAAGGGTTCGCCGTGCTGTGCAAAAATTCGGTGGATGGGACCACCGAAGGAGTCCTCGATCATGGAGTCCAGATCCAGGAAGGGCCATCCAAGGCGCTTGGCCAGCAATGGTCCGACAGTCGACTTCCCGGAGCCCATGAAGCCGACCAGAAAGACACGGTCTCTTTCCATCTGCAAAAAAATAGCCCAAGTGGGCTTGGGCATACCTTCAGTTGAAGCTCGGCAGGTTTGAAGAAACCAGGGCTAGAACTCTTCCGAAGACTGGCGTTTGATCTGGATCGGGCCACTGAAGGTGGAGAGCTGCACGGTTGCCGCACCTTCGTTCAGGGTGCCCAAGAGCGAATGGCGGTCACGCCACAGCGGCCGGTGTTGCTTGGACTTGATGGGAAGGTCGGTCTTGATGCTCCCCTTGACCGTCCGGGCTTCCCACTCCACTGAGGCTTCCTCATCGCAGATGACCGAAATCTGACCGTCGGTACTGGAAAGATTGTAGGAGCCTCCCCCCATGAAATCCCCTTTGTAGGTGATGTTGCCAAGGGTTGAGTTGGCCTTGACATTGTCGCTTTCCAACTGGTCCAGCACAATGTCTCCAGTCACCGTGGTGGCGTGAATGGTTCCCTTGGATTGGGTGACCTGCACGGCCTTCCGTCCGAGCGAGGAGGCATTGACGTAACCCTCGACCCCGGCCACCTTGACCTCTGCCTCCACCACGTCCACGCTTACCTGGCCTCGAATGTTGTGTACCGTAACCACGCCCATGTTGGATCGAATCTCCAGGTTCGATTGTTCCGGAACGTAGAGCTCATAGTCCACCACCGTATTCTCGGCGGTGGCCAGCTCGTCCAGCACGTGACTGGTGATCCGCACCCGGTTAGGTCCGACTTCGGTATCGATTTCGACGTTCTCCGAACGCCTCATCCCGATCACCGTCACCACCTTGTTCTTGCC
Organism: Candidatus Versatilivorator vitaminiformans; assembly: GCA_027493295.1. Lineage (GTDB taxonomy): Bacteria > Acidobacteriota > Terriglobia > Versatilivoradales > Versatilivoraceae > Versatilivorator > Versatilivorator vitaminiformans. The sequence goes on from JAPVWS010000245.1 coordinate 3,113, forward strand.
GCCCTGCACGGAGATCATGCCGGAATAGTTCACGAGGATGATGGTGGGCGAGTCTCCGACGTTGAAGATCTTTTCCTCGCGATGGTCGTGCGGGGCTGAGGTCGCGGGAATTGCCAGCATCAGAGCAACTGGCAGGGTCAGGAGAGTTTGGCGGTTGGTCATGATCGTGGTTGCAAAACCTCTCATGTTCAGGAGTTATAACAATGAATCCGAGGTCACGATGGTCTGCATCAACTCGACTTTCTTTTGATAAGCGGCCAAGAGGTACCGGTGGGCCAGCGGATTTTCCGGGCTGTTCTTCACCGCCTCCTTGCACTCGTGCAGGTAATAATCCATGGTCGCCAGATTGTCGTGAAATACCTGTGCCAGGACCGGATCCAGGCTCTTCAGCTTCTCGCGGGAGCTTGCGCTGAGCGCCTCGATGGCGGCGCGGTAATTCGCCTCCGCCTTGCGGAGTTCCTCGAGAACGGCCTCCTGGTGGGAAGTCGAGACCGCGGGGAGCGGAACCACCGGCGAGCGGGTGGTCAAATCGTAGACCAGCAGCGACCCGATCCCGAGAAACAAAGCCAATATAGCACCGCTCCAGGCGGGTTTCAAGTCAGGCAAGCGCTTGGGCATAAGCGCGGCCCAGAAGGATTCTTTGGGCTTGGAGCGAATGAGCCCTTCGGCTTCGAGCTGGAGTCGGAGGTTGGTCCAGAGTTGCTCGGGCGGGTCCAGGGACTCCAACCCTTCCACACCTGCGCTGATGGAATGGAGGTCCTTGTGGAAAGCAGCGCAGAGGGCGCAGGACTCGAGATGTTTCTCAACGGTCTCAGCCCGCGAGGGATCCAGTTCTCCATCCACCCACGACGAGACCTCTTCTTGTATGTCCGTACATTTGATCATAAGGGCTATCCTCAACCAATCCGGGTGAACGTAAAAACTCCTACCGTTGGTAGGTTAGATACAAAAAATCACTATGGTGATGCCTTGAGTCGTTTTTTTTCCAAATTCGGCTTCTTGTCCAGCAAGAGGGACCTGAGCTTGAGGCGTGCCTTAAAGAGCTGGGACTTGGAGTTTCCGACCGAATAACCCATCATCCGGGCAATTTCGTTGTGTTCATATCCTTCAATATCGTGCAGGACGAAGACGGTCCGATACCCTTTGGGCAGTGCTGCTATCGCCTTTTCCAGCGTGATTCGGTCCACAAGGCCCAACAGGTCGATATCCTCGGTTCCATATTCCTTGGGAGGGAGATCCTGCCCGTCGTCGCGGTCCTGATCCAGCGAGACCTGGTCCAGTCCCTTCTTTCTGATGCGCATCAGGATGATATTTACTGTCAGGCGATGCATCCAGGTCGAGAACGCCGAGTCTCCCCGAAAGGTGCCGATCTTCCTGAAGAGCTGCATGAAGGCTTCCTGGCTCAGGTCCTCCGCCTCTGCCGGATCGCGGACCATTCTCAAGCAGAGCGAGTAGACCCGGCGCTTGTGCATGTTGTACAGCACCTCGAACGCCTGTGGGTCCCCGGCGACGCATCCAGCGATAGCTTGAGCTTCGGTCATCTGTAAGAACCTGCCGGTGCAGGGGCAGCCGCAACGTTGGCGAACAGGTCCGGACACGCATCCGGACGGATCCCAAAAGTTGTTATCTGCAAATGACTTATCACATCCACAAGGGTCAATGCGGTCCGCCTGAGGGTCGAAAATAGCGGATGGTTGGGATGGTGTCAACCTCTGAAAGGAGCTTGTCCCCCCGTGGAAAGAGGGCCGGAACGGCGGTTCCGGCTAGTCGAGTCCGCATCCCGCGGCCGGAGCGGGATCGGCGGCTCAGCCAAATAGCGTTTGTGGGGAGCACGATCGGTTAAGCGTTGACACATCAACGGTTAAGCCGGTCAGTTTCTTGACTGGGGAGGGCTTTCTGTGTAGGGTTAGTCGCGACTTTTCTCGGAGCCTGGGGTCGTGACTCCCCTTGTTGACTGTGATTGGTTGGTTATTTCCAACCCAACGATATGAAGTGTCCCTATTGTGGTCATCTTGAAGACAAGGTCGTCGATTCCCGAGAGAGCAGGGAAGGGGAGGCTATCCGCCGCCGCCGCGAGTGCGCGGCGTGTGGTCGCAGATTCACCAGCTACGAAAGGATCGACGAGATTCCCTATTTGGTGGTCAAGAAGGATGGGTCTCGGGAGAGGTTTGATCCGCAGAAGCTGATGGTGGGTCTGTTGAAGGCCTGCGAGAAGCGTCCAGTGAGCATGAATCAACTGGAATCCATCGTGAATGAAGTCGAAGCCTTTGTTCACGAGTCAGGCAACCGCGAGAGACAAACCGCTCAGATCGGCGAAATGTTGATGGAGAGATTGCGTCAACTCGACAAGGTGGCCTATGTGAGATATGCCTCGGTGTACCTGGATTTCAAGGACATCAAGGAGTTCATGGCAGAGCTTCGAGAACTGCTCAGAGTTGAGAGAACAGGCTGACCGGATGCGGCCGCGTCGTGCCTGCACTCAAGGCGATGGAGCCCTCCACAATGGCCATCGTGTTTCGCAATGCGCGAAGACTCCCACGGAAGGGCGCCCACATCGAGAGTCCCCCCATGCCAAGGAACTCCAGGGAGTACCGGCAATTCCGGAGGACGTAGGGATCATGGCGGTCCGGTCCTCCGTTCAGGGTGAAACCAGGCTGATCGAACGCATACACCGCCTCGCCCGCCAAGTTCTCTCACCATCCGAAAACGTTTCCATCTCGTTTGGCGACGACGCTGCCGCCCTGGTCCCGTCCTCGGGTCATACGCTGCTGATCTCGACCGATGCCCTTGTAGAGGGTATTCACTTCGATCTGGACTACTTTCGACCGGAAGATCTGGGTTGGAAAGCCCTGGCCGTTAATCTCAGCGACATCGCCGCCATGGGAGGCAAGCCGTTGGGATTCACCACTTCGTTGGCGCTTCCGAAGGAAACGCCGCCAAGCTTTGTGACCCGGGTCTATCGAGGCATGTTGAAGCTGGCTGAACTCAGCGGGGCCGCGCTTCTGGGAGGAGACCTGTGTGCGTCTCCGAACACCTTGTTTTTGGACTTGACCATTTTGGGAGAAGTGAAATCGGAGCAGGTTCGCACTCGAAAGAATGCTCGTCCTGGAGACAGCCTTTTTGTCACCGGGGAACTTGGGGCGTCGGCGATAGGACTGGAGTTGCTTCGGCGGGCTCCCCGGCGGGCCCGTTACTATCCGCACCTGGCGGGAAGACATCTGCGGCCGATACCCAGAAATCGCATGGGTTGCTGGCTGGCAGCCAACGGCTGTGCTTCCGCTCTTATCGACTTGAGTGATGGGCTCTCTACCGACCTTCACCATCTTTGCCAAGCCAGTCGGGTGGGCGCCGTGATTGAAGCGGACCGCATACCCTTGCCTGGAATCAGCCCAAAAGTCGGTTCCTGGGTAGAACGGCCCCTGCTAGACTATGGGTTGAACGGTGGCGAGGATTACGAGCTCCTGTTCACCGTGCCGCGCGGCAGGCGGCATCAGGTTCCCGGCCGGTTGGACGGGCTGGGGATTCACGAAATCGGCCATATTACCGATGAGCCCGGGGCCTGTTGGCTTCGAGAACGGGGGAGCTTGAGCCCTCTATCGCCCGGCGGATTCGACCATTTTCAAAAATAGATCCTTACTGTGTTCGGCAACCGTTCCATAAATCTTCCATCGTCGATGCTCAGGGACGGAGTTGGCATCTTCGGAATGCTGATCCTGCTGCTGGCATCAGATGGCCGGGGCCAGGCCCAAATACCTTCGATTCTGATTCAGCCCGATATTCGCGTGTTTACCGTTCTGGGCGCACTGCGGGCCGCCGGATTCGATGAGGGCTCGCTCTTGCTTCATCCGGCAGGCCGCCCCATCGCCCGGGAATTTCGCATTCTGCCCACCGGACTGAAGGCACGGTTGAAGAATTTCTACGAGTCCCGTCGCGGAGGAGACGATCCACGAAAGGAACTGACCAAGTATATTTCGCTGGCGTTCGTCATCGATGGCCCTCCCGACTTCAAGCCGCTTCTGGGGCCGGGTCGGATGCCTCCCGACGCCGGTTCCGTAGTCGAACTGACGAGTCTGCTGGGGGAGTTCTATGCCAAGGCAAGAGTTGAATCGGTCTGGAGCCGGTACAAGCATCTTCATGATCGCGCCGTCCTGGATTACCGCCCATTGATCAATCGAATGATCATGACCACGGAGGGATATCTCAGGATGCGGTCGGGAGTCTATCGAGGGCGGCAATTGGTGCTGGTGCCGGACTACCTGGTTCCCCCCAATACTTTCAATGCACGAACCTATCAAAGCAGCTACTATTTTCTCTTCAGTCCATCCAAGCCCTTCAAGGTTTCGGAAATCCGCCATCAGTTCCTGCACTTCCTGCTGGATCCCTTTGCCGCCAGGTATCCGCTGCCCGTTGAGCAGAGAAAGACTCTGACCGAGATGATGCTGGATGGGAGCGAGCATCCGGAGAGCACCGGACAAGGGGTGCAGGAGATGGTTACCGAAAGCCTCATCAAGGCTGTGGAGATGCGGCTCGATCGCTTGGCGGAAGAGGAGGCCGAAGCATCCCTGAATGAGGCCGTTCGCTCGGGAGCCCTGCTGTGCCCCCATTTTTTCGCTGCCCTGCAACGGTTTGAGAAGGAGTTCGAAGGATTTCAACTCTATTACCGAACGCTGCTCTCGGAGCTGGACATTGCTGCGGTCTGGACAGCCCGGCAAGAAGCTGTCAGTTCAACGCCGGCGGAGACGGCACCGTTGAGTCGGCTGACGGAAGTGGAGCGCCTGATTCGCCAGGCCAAGTCTAGCCTGGGAAGCGACGATTTGGAGCGGGCCGCGGAGCTCTTCGATCTGGTGTTGGACCGGCACGACTCCCGTAACGGCGAGGCTTTGTACGGATTGGGCATCGTGGCCGTCAGCCGCGGTGACAAGAACGGGGCCAGGGATTTTTTCGGCAGAACGGTGGCCTCGGATTCCTGTCCGGACTCGGTCAAGGTATGGGCCTATATCTATCTGGGAAGACTTTTCGATCTGGACGACGACCGGGAGGAGGCAATTTTGCAGTACCGGGCTGCCGTTGCCCTGGGCGACGATACACGGGGTGCCCAGGCCGTTGCTCGGAGCGGATTGCTGGAACCCTTCCAACCAAAGTGAGGTAGAGTAATTCCGGCCATGGCACACGGGCTCGAGAACCTGGAGGAGCGAATCGAGTACCTGTTCAAGGATCGGTCCCTGCTGGTCAGAGCCTTGACACACAGCTCCTACGCCAATGAATGCCGGGTCGAGCAGGGAGACAACGAGCAGTTGGAGTTCCTGGGAGATACCATCATAGGCTTCGTGGTCGGCGAATATCTGCTCGTGAATCACCCCGATTTCTCCGAGGGTCAACTTTCCAAGCACAGAGCGCAGTTGGTCAGTTCCAGCAGTCTGTTTCGCATGGCCTCCGGACTCGAGCTGGGCCGATTCCTGAGATTGGGAAAGGGCGCGGAGAAAAGCGGCGGCCGCAAGAAACAGGCTGTGCTGGTGGACGCGACCGAGGCCTTGGTGGCGGCGGTTTATCTGGATGGAGGGATGGAGGCAGCCCGCAGGTTTTTACTGAAGCAGTTGGAAGAGGATTTGGGGGACATCCGGTCGGGGCGCTTCGTTTCCTGGGATTACAAGTCCAGGCTGCAGGAGAGGTTGCACTCGCTCCGGGAGGCGCCGCCCGAATACTCGATCATCGACGAGTCCGGTCCCAGTCATCGACGACAGTTTTGCGTACGATTGACCATCGGGGGTGAGCCGACGGCTCAAGGTCAGGGCAGGACCAAGAAAAGCGCCGAGCAGGACGCGGCCCGCCAGGCCCTGGAGAGAGTAGAGCGACAGCTATCGTGGAAAACGTGAATTCAAACAACGCCGATCGCCCACCCAGGCTATCGACCCTGCGCGAATACTTCGAAAGTTTCGTGGTGACCATCGTTCTGGCGCTTTTCGGAACTACGTTCGTGGTCCAGGCATTCAAGATTCCAACACCCTCCATGGAGGACAATCTGCTGGTTGGAGACCACCTTCTGGTCAACAAGTTCGTCTATGGCCATCCGGGGGGATGGCTGAAGCCGCTGCTTCCGTTCCAGCAGGTGAAGCACGGCGATGTCATCGTATTCCGCTACCCGGAAGATCCCTCCAAGCATTACGTCAAGCGGGCCATCGGGCTGCCGGGAGATCGCATCCGTATGGCAAACCAGCGGTTGTACCGGAACGGCAAGCACGTGGCCGAGTCCTATGTGTTCCATAAGCGACCGGGACGCAACAACGTGGAAATCAGGGACACCTTTCCGCTTAGCGAGGACCAGATCAATCGCTTCGCCGACTACAATCAGGCCCGCGATATTCACCTGGCCTACCGGTATTTCAAGGAATTTACCGATGGCCAGGACGTGGTGGTCCCGCCCGGACGGTACTTTGCCATGGGCGACAACCGGGACAATAGTGCCGACAGCCGATATTGGGGATTCGTGCCTCGAAAAAACATTGTGGGCAGAGCATTCATCATCTATTGGTCGTTCGAGACGGGGCCAAGGCAACACCTGGACGATTCGCTTTCAGACCGAACCGGTCGGTTCGCGGACGTCCTGTTGAACTTTTTTCGCAAGACCCGTTGGAATCGGACTTTCAAGCTGGTGGGATGAGAACGGGGAGCGGCAGGAACCGGATGGGAAGAAGAGCGGCTCTTTCTTTGTTGGGTCTGCTTCTGGTGGGGGCGGGCGCCTGGCGATTCCTTCGCGCACCCTCGGAAGCATCCGGACCAGCCTCGGAGGCGAATCGGACCGCGGCCCAGGCATTTGCCAAAAAGCTGGCGGCCATTGCCCTTCCGCCGGCGGGTTCCACCGAAGGGCAGGCCGAGTTCACCGAAGCCGAGATCGATGCCTTCCTTCAACACGAGATTTCACAGCATTACCCCAAGGGAGTGAGACGGATCCGTTTCCGCTTTCAGCGGAACCAGCTATCCGCCCGGGCCCTGGTGGACTTCGATGAAATGCAGGCCGACTCCGCCGCCGCCCGCAAGTCCCTGGTTTGGGCACTGCTTCAGGGAGAACACTGGGTGGAGGTGTCGGGAAAGCTGACAGGTGAGAACGGGCTGGGCCGTTACGATGTCGTGGGGATCCGGATCGATGACCAGGAGATCCCCAGGGTCTTGATCGATTTGCTGCTGGATCATTATGTGCTTCCCAAGTATCCCCGAGCAGGACCCAACACCGATTTCAATCTCCCCTTCAATATACGGAGCATCGAGTTGATGCCGGGCAAGGTCTTCGTCCGCTATGGCGCCTGATGGCCGCCCGCATCGTGCATGGCAATCCCTTCCGGGAGATTGCCTGCCGGCAATGGACACTCACTCCGCCAGTGACCACCAGTCGCTGCCCGATCAATGGGTCGGCCGAGCGCTCCAACCTCTTGGCAAGAACAGGCTGTCATAGAGTTTCAGGGCAAAGCGATCGGTCATCCCCGCCACAAAATCGACCGTAGCCAGTTCAACTCCTTCTTCAGGACGCCGGAAACTGTTGGGAATGCAATCGGGATGGGCCAACAGATGGTGGTAGATATCGCTCAGGAGCTTCTTGGCCTTGAGTAATTCTTCCTTGGGAATGCTGCGCGCGTAGACTGTCCGATAGAGAAAGTGCCTCATTTCCATCATCGCCTGCAGGACCGGGGGGCTCATGCAAATAATTTGAAGATTGGCTGCCAGGCTGGAGTCAATCACGTCCCGGACCAGGGTGTCGATTCGCAGCGAGTGGCTTTTGCCCAAGGCCGTCGTCAAGTCCCTGGGGATGTCGGACTCTCGAATCAGCCCCGACCTCAGGGCATCATCCAGGTCGTGGTTCACGTAAGCGATCACGTCGGAAACTCTGACGACCTGACCCTCCAGGGTTGAAGGGCGTCCCTTGTCCTGGCTGGTGAACACCGCGCCCGCGCCCTTGGAGTGCTTGAGGATGCCGTCCCTCACCTCCCAGCAAAGGTTCAACCCCCGCCCCTCCTGCTCCAACGTGTCGACAACCCTCAGGCTTTGGCGGTAGTGGCGAAAGCCGCCGGGAGCAAGTTCATCCAAGATGGCTTCACCGGCATGCCCGAAAGGAGTATGACCCAGGTCATGCCCCAGCGCTATGGCCTCGGTGAGGTCCTCGTTCAGTCGCAGAGCCCGGCTGACGGTTCTGGCGATTTGGGCGACTTCGAGAGTATGGGTGAGACGGGTCCTGTAGTGGTCACCCTCGGGCGAAAGGAACACCTGGGTCTTGTGTTTCAAGCGCCGAAATGCCTTGGAATGAAGGATGCGGTCGCGGTCGCGCTGAAAGGCGGTTCGGATGGCGCAGGCAGACTCTTTCTTCCGGCGGCCGCGAGTCCGCATGCTGAGGGTTGCTTGAGGGGCCAGGGTTTGGGCCTCGTGCTCCTCCGCCCTTTGACGAAGGGTCTCAACCATCAGGGATCAATTTTCCTTAAACGCTGCTCGGCTTCGGTAGAGGCAGGTGAAGTGGGGAATTCGTCGATGACCCTTTGGTACATTTCGGCGGCCTGCTCCTTCTGGTTCTGTCGCTCGTAAAGGAGGGCCGCCTGCATTGCCAGGGTCTCTCCGGGCGTTGTCATGGCATTGCGTTCAACCAACTGCTGATAGACCTCGGTTGCCTTGGCCAGTTCTGCGGTGTCCTCGTAAATGCTTCCCAGGGCTGCCAGCGCCAGTGCGCCGAAGTCCGACTGCTCGCGGCTCAGAGGCTCGAGCAGAGACACGGCCTCCGAGCTCCTGTCGAGACGGTGGAGACATAGACCCGAGTAATAGGTGGCAATCTTGCCGGCTGCCCTGGAGTCGTGCCGGGAGATGACTTCCTGAAGCTCCGACAGGGCCTGTTCAAATTTCTGAGTGGAGGTCTCAAAGAAGACCGGAGCCCTCAATCCGGACGACTCGGTCTTGCCCACGGTCGCATGGTAGGTCGCCAGGGCTCTGGCCAACTCCTCTTTGGAATGCTCCTCCTGCTTGGCCGAATAGTAGTAATAGCCTGCCACCAGGGCGGCTACGACTCCGACGGCTGACAGACCGCGCAGGATTTCGGAACGATTGTTGGCGAAGAAGTGGCGGGTCTCATCCACCAACATCATGAAGCGGTCTTCCTTCAGGATTTCATGCCGGGTCAGTCGGGCCAAGAGATTCTCCCAGAGTTGTTGAATTTCAGTAGCGGCGGAATTGTCGCCTCAGGTGCGGAGAACCGCCGGAAGCAACCAATGCTAGCAGCGTCTTCCAGCACTGTCAATTTCGGGTGTGACCTGGTGAAAAATGCTGTGTAACCACAAAAAGCACAAAAGGCACCATGGGTGTTTTTGTGCCTTTTGTGGCCATTCCCGGCAAACGCTCCGCTGCCGAATTGCGCAATAGGCTCGGTTCTTCTTTTCCAGTGATCGGTCGTTTTTCCTTCAAGAATGCTCCGGTCCGGGCGGAGGCGAGGCCAAGTGTTGCTCCATTCCTGCCCGCCGTCCTGCGGCGGTGTCTCGGCAAGCCGCTTTGGGTTTACAACATCGACAAAACGTCATTAAATGGGGGAGCGAATCCGGCAGCGAGAGTGAAGGGAGGCTGCGACCATGGGAATAGAGGATCTGACGGAGTTGTACGCCTACAACGGG